>CBDVBZ010000004.1:0-90002 GCA_965372355.1 uncultured bacterium
CCGCTTCGCTCGGATCGTGAACACCTTTCTCCCGTTCCTCCCGCACAAACGCCAGTTCGATCGCTTCGAACAACACGGGCTCACTGGCTAGAAGATGACACCAGGGCAGATGGATGACATCGTAGAGGTGCGAGCCGAGCGGTGAGCGGTACGGTGGAAAGTTGAACAAAACGTCTCCGCCCGGTCGTAGCACACGAGCCATCTCGCGCAACGCCGCGAGCGGATCGGCAAAGTGCTCGAATGTGTCCGTCGCCGTGATGATGTCGAATGTATCCGCTGCGAATGGCAACCTTGCGGCATCCGCTATGGCATACGCGGCCGTCGCGCCGGCCCCTTGTGATGTGGCGTAGGACTTCGCCTGCGCGGCGTTCTTCTCGAGGATATCGATGGCAATCAAACGCTCGGGACCCAACCCGGAGTAGAAGACGGTCTTCCCCCCTGCTCCACAGCCAACGTCGAGCAGCGCCCGTCCCTCCACAGCCACGTGGCGCGAGAAGTACCGTTCGAACATATCGCGGCCGGTGTCGTGTTCCCACTGCGAATAGGCATCCGTGGAGGTGCCTTTGTAATCTATCGGCTGGGAAAACACCCGGTTCAGCGCGAGCAACATCCGCGCGGCGAGCGTCACGACCGTCCTCCGGCGCCGCGCGCGATGGAAATGACGAGATTGACCTCGCGAGCGAGGCGTTCCTCGACGCGTTCGAACTCATCGGTTACAAACTCGCGCGCGTTGCCACCCAGGCGTTTTCGCAGTTCTTTGTCGGTAGCGAGGCGGCTCATCGCCTCCGCGATCGATCGGTCGCTCCGTCCGTCGACGAGAAGCCCGGTGCGCTCGTGCCGCACCACGGTAGCGGTGCTTCCGCTATCCACGGCCACGCACGGGACACCGGATGCCATCGCCTCGATGACGGCGTTCGTCATGTTTGTGCGCGCCGACGCCGACACAACGAAGTCGGCAGCGGCAAACACCGGACCCAGCTCATCCCGTGTGACCTGCCCGGCAAAACGAACCCGATCGATTACACCGGCCTGCCCCACCTGCTCCTCGATCTCACCGCGAGACGGCCCGTCACCCACGAACACCAGATGCAGTGCAGGCACCTGCGCGACCGCACTCGCGAACGCGGCAACGACGCGTTCCAGATTCTTCTCGGGTGACAACCGGCCGATGCTCATGGCCACTACGGCATCGGGCGCGCAGCCCAACTGCCGTCTGAACTCTCCACCCGCGGCGTCGTTGTCAACGGACGGGATGTCAACACCGTCGCGCCAGAAGTGGAGACGATCCGGCGGCACGCCCAGCCGTTTCGCGACGAGGTCCCCGCGCGATCCGTCATCGTGAACGATCAGTGCCGCACACGGCGTGCGAAACGCCATGACTTCCAAAAAATCTGCGTAGAACCGCACTCGGTCACGAATGCGGCCGTCGTCGTGCATGTGGAGAATCAGCGCCTGGCCAAACAGGCGTGTAATGTTGGGAACCCCGCAGGAGAGCGCCACGGTCCGGGCCGCCTGCGCCGCGTGCGGACCGAGACCAACCACCACGTCGGGACGGCGCCGCTGAGAAACCTCGCTCGCAGCTGCCACCATCGTGCGCCGGAAACCCAGGTATCGCCACCAGCGCTGCGCCAGACCGGTGACACCTCCGCGGCCGTAGTCCAGTGGATCCGCGTCGACCGGCACCCGTGTCAACGTCATATCGCGGTAGCGCTCGTGCTCCGGGCCACTGCGGTTGCCCGGCAGCACGATGTCCACGGTGTGTCCGTGATCGGCGTATGCGTGCGCGGCGTTGAAGAAAGAGGCCGCGCCGGATTGCTCGCCCATGCTCCAGAAGGAGTCCCATGGATATACGACTAGCACGTTCATTTCTTTAACTCGACCCCCAGATGCTGCCGAACCAGATCGACAATCTCCCTCACACGCTCCGCCCACGAATGCGGGCGCACCGCTGCAATCCGCTGTTCACGCGAGTCGTCGTCACGCAACGCCTCATCGATCGCGGCAACGAACTCCTCGCCGCCGTGCGCGATACGCACGACACCGGGGAAATCGAACGATCTGGGAAGCGGCGTGGACACCACCGGTTTGCCCGCCGCGAGATACTGGTAGAGTTTCAGGGGATCGATCGCGCTCGTCAGCTCGTCGACGTGAAAAGGAATGATACACACATCGAATGACGCGATGTAGTCCGCAATCCGATCATACGGCCGAAAGCCCAACCAATGGATGTTGTCACCGGCCGGCCGCGGTGCGGTGACGAGGTAGTCACCAATAAATATCAACTGCCAGTCTTTTCGTGCACGGGCAACCTCGCTCACCAGCCCGAGATCAATCCGCTGGTCGATATTCCCCACAAAGCCGATGCGGGGAACGGGTATCCGGGCGATGTCCTCCGGTGCGTACGGGCTCGCGTTTGCGAAGAACTCGAGATCGACGCCGTTGGGAACCATGAAACAGCGCGAATTAAACCCTGACAACTTCGCCTGGAGCGGGGCTGCCGTTGTAAAAATCAGATCGGCACGCCGCGCAAGCTTCTTCTCCCAGACGGCCAGGTTGTCGTAGGCGCGATCGAAACCGGACCACTCGTCGACACAGTCGTAAACGATGGCCCGGGGATGAAACCGGTCGAGGATCGCAACGAGATCCGGATGCGGATACGCGATCCACACCAGGACATCACGGAAGCCGTTGCTGTCGAGGTGCCGGGATATAAACGAGTACAGCATTGAGCGGTTGATTCGTTGGACGGCCGAGATCCCTTGCGTGGGTATCGCGACCGGCGTGATGCGGCGGAGATCGCCGTCCATGGCGGGCCGCGCCGCATTCGGTCGGAGCCAGCGGAACACTTTGGATGAGGAGCGGCGCCAGTCGCGGCGTCCGATGGGCCGAACGCCAAGACCATCCACATACATCACCCGGTTCGTTCGTGCGAGACGCCGGGCGACGTGCTGAAATCGCCCCCATGGCCCGGACCAGTCGGCGGGTGACAGATACAGAATATCCACGAAACTCCCCTAAAAGTTAAGAAGCGTCTCACCGGTCAACACACCGGCGGGATGAAATGCGACGCCGGTCAGAAACCCTTTCTCCTCGGCCGGCGCGATTTGCGCGCGCGACCTTCCTTCTCCACGGCCAGATCGATTCTGAGATCCTCGAGACGGTCTCGCAGGCTCGCCGCCTTCTCGAAGTTGAGTTCCCGGGCCTCACGCAGCATCTCCTCTTCGAGCGCCTTCGCGAGTTCCTCGATCGGAAGATCGCCCTCGAAGATGATGTCGGCGCCATCGACCCGTCTGACGTCCGCGACCGATGTGCTTAATCGCACTTCCTCGAGCGACTTGACGATGCCCTTGGGAATGATGCCGTGTTGCTCGTTGTATCGCAGCTGAAGATCTCGCCGTCTACTGGTCTCGCCGATCGCCCTCTTCATCGAGTCGGTGATGTCGTCGGCATAGAACAAAACCTGGCCCGACACGTGCCGCGCGGCCCGCCCCGCCGTCTGGATCAGGCTGGTCGCGCTTCTCAAGAATCCCTCCTTGTCGGCGTCGCATACGGCGACAAGAGAGACCTCGGGCAGATCGAGCCCTTCACGCAGCAGGTTGATGCCGACGAGCACGTCGAACTCGCCCAAACGCAACCCGCGGAGAATCTCGACTCTTTCCAACACGTTTATGTCGGAATGCAGGTACCGCACACGGATATCGAGTGAATTCAGGTAGTCGGTGAGCTCCTCGGACATGCGCTTGGTCAGTGTTGTGATGAGAACGCGCTCCTTGCGCGCCACACGTTTGTTTATCTCCCCCACCAGATCGTCAACCTGACCCTCCGCGGGTCGCAAAATGATCTCCGGGTCAACGAGGCCCGTCGGACGGATAACTTGCTCGACGATCTCTCCGCCGGCCGCTCCAAGCTCGTATTGGCCGGGTGTTGCACTTACATAGATACGCTCCCGGGTCAGATCGGCAAATTCTTCAAAACGGAGCGGACGGTTGTCGAGAGCCGACGGCAGCCGAAAGCCGTGTTCCACGAGGGTCAGCTTGCGCGACCGGTCCCCGTTGTACATCCCTCCCAGCTGAGGAACGGTCACATGAGATTCGTCGATGATCGTCAGGAACCTCTCGGGAAAGTAGTCGATCAGTGTCAACGGGCGCTCGCCGGCCTTGCGACCTGACAGGTGTCGCGAATAGTTCTCGACGCCCGAACAGAACCCCATTTCCTCGAGCATCTCGAGATCGTACAGTGTGCGGCTCTCGAGCCTCTTGGCCTCGACGGGCTTGCCGTTGCCGTTGAGTTCCGCAACGCGCTCGCCGAGTTCCTTTCGTATGTCCTTGATCGCCTGTTTGAGAACGGGTTCGGGAGTGACAAAATGCCGGGCGGGAAAAACGGTGACGCGATCGGTCGTGCGCAACACCCTTCCCGTCAACGGATCGGTCACCGAGAGACTCTCGACATCGTCCCCAAACAACTCGATGCGGATCGCCTCCTCTTCGTAGGCGGGGCGGACCTCGATCACATCTCCGCGAACGCGAAAGCTGCCCCGAGTAAAGCTCGCGTCATCACGGGAGTACTGAATCTCCACGAGTCGCCGAAGCACATCCTCCCTGTCAACCGTGTCACCTACCGCAATGGGGATCATCATCTGCTTGAACGCCTCCGGCGAACCCAACCCATAAATGCACGACACACTCGCAACAACGATCACATCGCGGCGCGTCATCAGCGCGCTCGCCGCGCGCAGACGGAGACGATCGATGTCATCGTTGATGGACGCGTCCTTTTCGATATATGTGTTCGTGCTCGGTACGAATGCCTCCGGCTGGTAGTAGTCGTAGTAGCTTACAAAATACTCTACGGCGTTTTTGGGAAAGAACCCCCTGAACTCCCCGTAGAGCTGTGCGGCCAGCGTTTTGTTGTGAGATATCACGAGTGTTGGCAGGTTGGTTTCTGCGATGACGTTCGCCATCGTGAACGTCTTTCCCGACCCCGTCACACCCAGCAGCACCTGATGAGGGCGACCCGCGCGGAGTCCTCTTGCCAATGCTTCTATTGCTTCTGGTTGATCCCCGGTCGGGGAGTAGTTGGAATGGAGTACGAATTTGTCCATATTGGCAGGAAAGTTCAAACGGAGCGGCCTTCGACGGACTCGCTCTCAAGATAACCCTGCAAATCACCACCGGTCAAGCGCTTCACTTTCTTGCGCTCATTGATAAAGAGGACAGCAAGAATCAGAATGATCAGAAAAAGCAGCGGCAGAACAAAACGCCTGAACAGCCGCGGAGACCTTACCCTTTCCTCGATCACCGCCTCCTCGATGTCCCACATCGTACCGACTCCGTGCGTTCCCCTTCCCCTCTGTCTATCCAGAGCCCTCATCACCTCCTCGACATCCACACCGAGAAACCGCGCGTAGTTCCTCAAGAATCCCTTGAGATAAATGTCGCTGCCGACCGAGTCGAAATCATCCTGTTCCAAGGACGACAGGACTTCGACGGAGATCTTTGTATCCCGATTCGCAGCCTCGAGCGTCAGCCCCTTTGCCTCGCGCGCAGACCGCAACATTTCACCGACCGAACTCGCAACGTTATCGCTCATCGTACACCCGCTATTCTCTAACCTCCGACTATCTTCAACGACTCCTCGATCTTACTCAACTCGGACATCAGCACTTCCCGCTTGCTGCGCGCCTTCTCCACGACTTCCTGACGCGCCTTCTTGACGAAGTTGTCGTTGGACAACTTCTTGTCGACGGCCGAGAGCTCGCGCTCGATCTTGGCCTTCTCCTTTTTGAGACGTTGGGTCTCGGCGTCGAGGTCGGCGATACCGGCCAACGGAACAATGACCTCCAGCTCGCCCACCGGTGAGCTCGCGGCGCCCTTGTCCTTCACGACATCGGGGCCGATCTGCAGAAAGTCCGTGCGCGTGAGCTGTTTGATGCCTGCGGTCATCTCATCGAGCATCCGGGGCGCCGGCTCCGGCGTCTTGATCCGCAGCTCGATCGAGGTCTTCGGGGCGATGCGGTACTGAGCCCTGATGTTCCTCGTCGCCGTGACGAGCCCCCGAAACACTTCCATCCTCTGATCGGCCGCTTCGTCACCGAGTGCATCAAGCCCTCGCGGGTACTTCGCTTCGACGAGCAGGCCGTCGGTCATCGGAAACCTCGACCACAACTCCTCGGTAACATACGGCATGAAGGGATGCAGCATCTTGACCGACTCCCCCAGGGTGAACAACAGCACGGCAAGAACGGTGCGTTTGTCACCCTCGCCGTAAAGTCGAATCTTCGCCAGCTCCAGATACCAGTCGCAAAAATCGCTCCAGAAGAAATCATATACTCTCGATGCCGCGTCGTTCAAGCGGGACCCGGACAGCCTCTCCGTCACATCACGGCTCGCCGCATGCAGAGCGCTGAGGATCCACCGGTCCTCCCACTGGAGATCGAGCGGCGCCGCGAGTGACCTTCCGTACCGCTCGCTCCACATGTCGACCAGCGGCCCTTCCCCTCCCGGCTGATCACCCGAGAGTCCCTCCCCATCCTTGTCATGGGCGGATAGTATCATCCTCGAGGCCTGCCAGATTTTGTTCATAAAATTGCGGCCCATCTCAAGTTTTTCCTCGGCAAAAAAAACATCACGCCCCGGCGGGGACAGCATCACCAGCGTGAACCGAAAAGCATCGGTCCCCCACTTGTCGATGATATCCAGCGGATCGGGAGAGTTGCCCAGCGACTTGCTCATCTTGCGGCCCTCGATATCACGAACGATACCGGTGAGAAAGACATGTCGAAACGGGATTTCGTTCATGAATTCGAGCGAGGCCATGATCATGCGCGCAACCCAGAAGAATATGATCTCAGAACCAGTGACCAGCACGTTCGTTGGATGAAACGTTTCGAGATCCTTTGTCTCATCGGGCCATCCCAGCGGCGAGAATGTCCACAGCCACGATGAGAACCAGGTATCCAGCACGTTCTCGTCCTGTGTGATCGACGTCGAGCCACACGTCTCACAGGCGGTCGGGTCATCCATCGCCACGGTGAGATGCCCATCGGGGCAATACCACACGGGAATGCGGTGCCCCCACCATAGCTGTCTCGAAATACACCAATCACGGATGTTGTGCATCCAGCTGAGATAGACGTTTCTCCAACGAGGCGGGTAGAAATCGATCTCACCGCGCTCGACCACATCGATCGCCGGCTCTGCAAGCGGCTTCATTTTGACGAACCACTCCCGTGACAGGAGGGGTTCGATCACGGTACCGCACCGGTCGTGCTGACCCACCGAGTGGCGATAGGGCTCTATCTTTTCGATCAGCCCATCCTCCTCGAGCGCCGCGAGAACCTTCTTCCGTGCCTCGAAGCGGTCCAGACCCGCGAATCGCTCGCCCGCCGCCTCTGTCATCCTGCCTTCGCGATCGATAACCACCACATGGGGCAGCTCGTGTCGCTCCGCAATATCGAAATCGTTGGGATCGTGCGCCGGCGTGACCTTTACGAACCCGGAGCCAAACTCGGGATCGACCGCCGAATCGGTGACGAACGGGATCTCCCGACCGACCAGTGGCAGGATAGCCGTCTTGCCGTGATAGCCCCTGGTCTTTGGATCGTCCGGGTTGACCGCCACGGCGGTGTCACCGAGCATCGTCTCCGGTCGCGTCGTCGCTACGACAATCGCCGACCCGTCAACGACCGGATACCGGATCCAGTAGAGCTTCGCGTCCTTCTCGACATACTCGACCTCCTCATCGGAGATCGCGGTGGCACAAGAAGGACACCAGTTCACGATATAGTTGCCGCGGTAGATGAGAGATTTGTCGTACAGACGAACAAAAACGCTGCGGACGGCGCGGCTCCTCGCCTCATCGAGCGTAAAGGCCTCGCGTGTCCAGTCGAGCGAACAACCGAGGTTCTTCAACTGGCTGACGATGTGCCGGTGATGCTTGTCTTTCCACTCCCACACGTGCTCGAGAAACTCCTCCCTGCCAAGATCACTACGCTTGATTCCCTTCTTTGCGAGATCCTTCTCGACAACTTTCTGCGTGGCGATGCCCGCGTGATCGGTGCCCGGCACAAAGAGAGTGGTGAAGCCCTCCATGTGTTTCCAGCGAATCAGCAGATCCTGAACGCTATCGCCGAGCACGTGACCCACATGCAGAATTCCGGTTACGTTCGGCGGAGGAAGCACGATGACAAAGGTGTCACCGGCCTTCGCCGCATCGGGCGTGAAAACACCTTGCTCGTCCCACGCGGCGTTCCAGCGCTCTTGTGCGGTCTTGAAATCGAAGTGTTTTTCGAGTGGCTCGTTCATAAATAGTGTCCATCGCTCCAAAGCGAGCGAGTGAGGTCTCCTGTAGGATCCTTTCGCGGGAACCCTCTTTCAGAGGACAGGCGAGTGAATATCTACCGCGGTGGCGCCGCAGGCGCCACAGTGAGCGCGCCGCGTCAGCGCCCGCGCCGCGGTTAGCCAAGCGAAGTGGAGCGAGGGTCCCTAGGAAGAGCCTCGCTCGCGAGCAATCGCCGCACAAGTGCTCTAAGATCAAAGCAGCGTATCACTTCGCCCTCGGAGGGGTCAACGCCGGATATCCTAGATGCGGCCCAGCGCCATCGCGAGGATGCCAAAGAACATCTGCACCTTGAGAATCCGGCTCGTCCAGTGCAGGGCGACCCGCTCACGCGAGCGGAGCGCGAGAAAGGCGGCGGCCAGGACACCGGGGACGAAGAGGAGTTCCATGACAAACCCGTAGGTTATTCCGTAGTAGCCGACCAACGCCGGCACTGGGGAAACGATGACGCACAGATACAGTGAAGCGGCGGCCCAAAGAACCGCGACCCTCGCACCGTAACGGACGGCAATGGTCGACGCGCCGGCCTCGCGGTCACCGGGGATATCCTCGGCACCCTTGACCAGCTCGCGGCCCATGACCAGCAGAAATGCCAGCAGCGCGGGAAACCCGGTTGCCTCGAAGTTGCCGGTCGGGATCGCGCCACCCACAAAGGCACTCGCGGCGATCGCCGCGACCAGAAGGTTTCCGGCAAGCGCGATACGTTTTCCCTTGCGCGCATAGTAGTAGAGTAGAACTTGCCACCCCAGAATGAGGGAGAACATCGGCGGGGACAACAGCGCGATCGCAAGAACTACTGTAATGACGGAACCGACGAGGTATGCGCGAAGGACGTACCCGGGTGTCAGCCGCCCGGACGGAATCGGCCGCCGGGGTTTGTTCACCCGGTCTATGTCACGATCGCAGTAGTCATTGATCAGATTGCCGAGCCCGGTAACAAAAGCGGTGAAGATGAACGGCAACGAGATATCCGCGGGGCGCGTACCGCCCGAAAGCAGGTAGCCCGCTACGATGCAACCACCCGCAGCGATCATGTTGTGGGGCCGAGTGATTTCGATCGTCGCGAGCAACCGAGCAGCCACGGGCCGGCTCCTTTACAGATTCCACGTCACATGCATGAACACGGATGTCAACCAGTCATCGATATCCTGTTGGTGCGCGACATTCTTCACCCTGGCCTGAATGAAATTCACGCCGATCGATGAGTTGCCGCGAAGCTCCCATTCCAGACCCAAACCGTATCCATAGGTTTTCTCCACGACACCGGACGGGAACTTCGGGTTGGGATCATCGCCTGCCACGAACTGGCGCCAGTCGTTGCCCTCTCCGCGACGCTCGAGCGAGAAGGAGAGTAACGTCGTCAAACTGGGGATCGGGTAGACCGCCATGTCGATGTACGCGCGGTCGGAATCCGGGCCCAGTGAGGCCCCCAACGGGTTGTCGAGCGAAAGGTCCACGTCTCCGGTGACCCAGTAGTTTATCGAGTCCTCGTGCGTGTATGTGTAGATATCGATATAGCGGTACTGGAAACGAAACGTGGCCGGTAAGGGGTCGACAAGAGCCACGCGCCCGCCGACGTCGAACGCGAGCTTGTCGGGATACGGATCGTCCTCGAACTGATAGTCGTCGATCAGAAAGCTGCCGTACAAAAGAAGACCGTTCGTCACCTCGTACTTCAGATCGAACTCCCACGTGGCGTTATCGTTGTTTTCCAACTGCTCGTTGAACTGGTTGGAATAGAAGCTGCTCAACGGCAGAAGATACATGTGGTCAAAACCACGCCCTGTATAAATAACCGCTTCGCTCAAGCCCAAGACCGCGGGGCCGAACCGCATCTCGAGGCGGTGGGCGGCAAAACGACGATCCGCGGATGCCGAGAGCGTTGCGTTCAAAAAGCTGAACAGGAGGTTCTTGAAGCCGATCCGTGCGCCCCACTTGTCCAGGCTGCCGGCTGTGTCGGACAAGATCAAGTTGCCGACCTCGCTCGGACCCCAGTTTGAATAATCACGCCCCCAGAAAAGCGTCACCCGCCGTTTCCACTGGTAGACGAGATACGCACGCTCGTACAGCGACGTCAGTCCCTTAAAGCTCTTTTCACGGCGCGAGGGCTTACGTCTGTCGACACGATCGCCCCTCTCCGGTCCGAAAGTCAGCCGGTACCGCACCTCCCAAGTAACCCAGTCTTTGAAATGCAACCGAAGATCGGGGTTACCGGTCAGAAAAAACGCCCACTTCGGATCGTGCAGTGGCTTGCCGGGGACAAACGACAGGGCGACGTCTCCCTCCAGGTATAACGGGGCATCCTTGGCCCAAATAGCGGGCGGATCAAACCGTGTCTTGGGATCACTCTGGGCTTCGGGTAACGTGTACTCTTTCTGCAGCCGATCGAGATTGAACCGATCGCGCGCTGACAACAACGTCTCCGTCACTTCGATGCTTCTTAGTATCTGCTCGACGTAACCGATAACGTCCGGGCGTGTGAACAACGTCTCCGATGGGAGCCGGACGAGACGGAGGGCTTCGAAACGTTTGAGTGTGGGATAGGTCCAATCCTCGGGCGGAATAAACTCGTTGCCGATGCTTTCTGATTGGCTGTGACTTGCGGTGACCGTTATGAGGACGAAAATGACGAGAACCCCGAGCGTCCTAGGAAGTCCCCCCGTGCGTTTCGCTTTTCTGAAATCTGCGATCCGCCGCCCGATAGTTCTCTTTTGCCTTGTCAAGCTGACCAGCCTTGTCATAAACAACGCCGAGGTAGTAATACGCCTTGCCATCATCGGGGCTAATCTCGGTCACTCGCTTTAGGGGAGCAATCGCCTTGTCCGGCTCATCCATTCTATTGTAGCACACACCGATGCGGTACAGAATCGAGGGATTCTCCGGATCCATTTGCAGCGCGCTGTGCAGACTCTTGACCGCTTTTCCGTACAACCCCTTCTTGTCGTATGCCAGGCCGAGGTACAAATGAGCATTCTTGTGTGACTGATCGAGCCGCAGAACTCTTCTGAATTCTTCGATTGCACCCTTGATGTCACCTTGTTCAAAAAGGGCCACACCGAGATTGAAGTGCGCCTCGATGCTTTTTGGCTCGAGTTCGATCGCAAGGCTGAATTGTTGAATCGCCCGTTCGTGCATTCCCCTTTCACCGTAGAGCGCGCCCAGATTGAAACGCGCCGCCGCGCTATCGGGGTTGAATTGCACCGCCTTCCGAAACAACTGTATCGCAGTCTCGCCTTCGCCCTTCAAATCGAGCAAATAGCCAAGGTTCGTGTACGCTTTACTGTGCGCACCGTCCAGAGCGATCGCTCTGCGATAGCACACTTCCGCTTTCTCGTAACGCTCGCCGCACGCCAGGGTGACTCCGTAACGGTAGTGGCATTCCGCGTTGTCCGGATCGAGCTCGATTGCGTATTCGTGTTCCTTGATCGCTCGATCCATATCACCGAGTTGTTCGCTGAGACGGCCGAGGAAGTAGTGCGACAGTGCACGATGGGTCTGCGTTGCCGCCAAACGCTCGTAGCAGGTCAAGGCGTCCCGCAGGCACTTCCGATCCACCAGCGTTTTGCCGATCACCTCGAGCAACGTCGGGGAGACATCAGGGCTCTCGACAATACGCCTGGAGTAAGCCAGCGCCTCTTCCCCCCTGTCCGATTGCCAGAGGAGCCCCGCGAGCTCGCAGGTGGCCATGTGATCGTTCGGATCGCGATCGACCCGCTGCTGCAGACGACCGAGGCGCCTGAGGTCCGCTCTGGATATTTCCTGACTCTCCAATGTCATAGCTTCACCTTGTTTAGCGTCCCAAAGCGAAACTATTACAGCATTGAAAAAGGTGTCAAGAATTATTGCGCGGAGCAGTGGTACCTATCTAATTGCGACTAAGCCTCTTCGTCGCCAACCTGGATCTCGAGCTCGATTTTGATCGGGACGGTCTTGCGCATCTGTGACCGTTTGAGATACACGGGGACCGTCACGGTGACCGGTTCGTCATCCTGGCTGGCCACAGGCGATGGGTGCCCCGGCGGCGGGCTCGCTGTCCTGGGGGGTGGCGATGTCGCCTCCTTGGGCTCCGGCTCCTCTGTTTCGGCCGTTTTGGACTGAAACGGGTCGACGATAAACTCTCCCCCTTGCGAATCCGTGGGTAACTCGACCGGCGTGTCATCGAAATCGATCACGCGGCCGACGTCCTCGTCCACTTCCCGGGAGCTCTCCAACGACGCAAACTGGAACTCCTTGTCGAGGGAGTCATCCATCTTCTTCTCGGTGCCCGCGTTGGCTTCCCCCAGAGGCGTCTGGGCCATCGGGGGCGCCGTTTCGATCTTCCCGGGCTTAGATGGCGCTGATGTCACGACACGTGGCGTATCCGGCACCGGCACGTTGTTCTCTTCCACCTCGCGGAGCGCGCTGTCGACCACATCGGAAACGTCGTCGCTCACCGCGGGCGGCTTCGGACCGGCCGGCTGAGACGCCCAGGGCTGCGATTGGGTTGTCTGCGCGGCCGTCGGCTGCGATCGGGTTGTCTGCGCGGCCGTCGGCTGCGATTGGGTTGTCTGCGCGGCCGTCGGCTGCGATTGGGTTGTCTGTGCGGCCGTCGGCTGCGATCGGGTTGTCTGCGCGGCCGTCGGCTGCGGCTCGGTGACGTGCGGCATGGGTCCGTGAGCGGCCACCGGCTGCGGCTCCGGAGTCTGCGGCGTGGGAGGCGCCTCGGTCTGCGACTCCTGCGGCGAACCTTCCACCCCGGCTCCGACACGCGGCGCCGGCTGGGTGCTCTTCAGGCGTTCAACGAGCTGCCGGTACAGCAATCCGCCGATCGCGCGGAATGTCTCGTAGATACCGTGGCCGGTCGTCGCAACCGCCTCATAGCTCGGAACGTTCAACAGATTCAGCTTGCTGTTCAGCATCGCGACGGGCAGTGCGCCGGGGAGATCCCGCTTGTTGTACTGGATCACCCACGGCATCGTATCGAGCGTCAAGCTGTGCTCGTTGAGGTTTTCCTCGAGGTTGCGAAGGCTTTCGATGTTCTCCTCCATCTTCGAGGCCTGGGAATCCGCGACAAACACCACGGCGTCGGCTCCCTTCAAAACTAGTTTTCTCGTCGCGTTGTAGTAGACCTGTCCCGGCACCGTGTAAAGTAGTATCCGTGTTCGATAACCGTTGATCTCCCCGACATCTAGTGGTAAGAAATCGAAGAAGAGGGTCCGATCGGTCCGGGTTTTCATCGACACCATTTTGCCCTTCGTGTCCTCCGGCATTCTTTCGTAGATAAATTCGAGATTCGTCGTTTTGCCACTCAAAGCCGGCCCGTAATAGACGACCTTGGCGTTGAGCTCGGCTCCTGAGTAATTGAAAACAACCATGGAATGTCCCCTCGAGTCGCGCGATGCGGTTGCGGTTGACAAGTGGCGAGTCGCGCGGCCTGTCACAGGTGGTGTACGATACGAATGACTGCAATCGGTTTCGGAGAAGCGGCCAGAGGCCGTTCCGCTTCGCCTCTCGCGCAAGTACCGTGCCAAGGGTGGGCCTCATCCCGAGGGTGGGATTTTGCCTAATCGCTTGCCGTCAAGTCAAATACGAGTCTAATACGGTGGGTGAGCCGTGACGGCCGGGCCACCCGCGTGCATTCTGCTTGGGTATATAGCAACATGATGCGATCGACCAAGAACGGCGTGGGGACGCGGGTTTCGCGAACAAGACCGTCTCCGGGATACCGGGCGGTCACGTGGCTCGCGTCCAAAACGCCTCACCCGATGCTCGTGCGGCTGGCAAAACTCGGCGGATGGATCCACTACTGGGCTGCTCGTGACAAGCGTCGAAACTACTTGAACAATACGTCACAAGCAATTGACTTCAATGGCACTACAAAACCGTGGCATGCGTTCCAGAATCAAGTACTCAACATCCTCGAACTCCTCAAGGCGACGTCGGAGACCGAAGTCCAGGTGATCTCGCGGCTGTCGCTGCACGGTGGCGAGCATATCGACTCCGCGCTGCAACTTGGAACCGGCTTGATTCTAACCACGATGCATTCCGGCAACTGGGAGTTGTCCGGGCTGCTCCTGTCCTTACGCGGCTACCCGATTACGACCGTCGCGGGAACCCAGCTCCGGGAGGGCTGGTCCGATGAAGTCAAGGCGTTCAAGGAGCGCCACGGCATCAGTGTGATTTCGCCCCACAACAGCATGAGGCCGCTGTATCGGGCTCTACAGTCAAATCGAATCGTTGTCCTTCACATCGATGGCGATGTTTATCGAGCGGGTATCGAAGCGACGCTTCTCGGCAGAACGGTGATGGTTCCGCGCGGTCCCGCCCACCTCTCTCGAGCGGTGGGTGCACCCACTGCTTTCGCATACTGCCGGCGAACCGCCGACAACCGCTTGCTCGTCCACGTCGAGTCACCCCACGCCCCACCAAGCACGGATGCGGATGAGCTTCGGTTGACGCAGCACTACGTTGGCCGCCTCG
Source organism: uncultured bacterium (assembly GCA_965372355.1). Lineage (GTDB taxonomy): Bacteria > Krumholzibacteriota > Krumholzibacteriia > WVZY01 > WVZY01 > CBDVBZ01. The sequence continues at coordinate 14,797 of CBDVBZ010000004.1, forward strand.
AAAATTGTATATTGGAAGACCCTAGCCAGTGGTGTATATTTAGCAGACTGTGAGTGGTCACCGAATCCGGCGGGTCACATGAAGGTTGTACAAGTTACCCAATCCTACCATCCCCGTCCCGGTGGAGTGACGGAGCACGTCGATCACGTCACCCGGGAGCTCAGACGTCGCGGCCACGAAGTGACGATTGTCACCACGAATTTCGGCCATGGCTGCGCCGAGCAGCCGGGCGTCATCCGTATCGGACGCAATGCCCTCGTCCCGATAAACAGCGCCTGGGTCAACATGACCGTCGGCTGGAATCTGCAACGCGAACTTGCCCGCGTTCTCGACTCGCAACAGCCCGACGTCATCCACACGCACTGCCCGCTGGCACCGACGCTTCCACTCATGACACTCCTGGCGGCTCCCGAGAGCTCAGCCGTCATTGGGACGTTCCATGCGGCGGCGCGGCAGAGCCTCGGCTACCGGGTCTTTGGCGGCGTGCTCGAGAAATTTGCCGCGCGACTCGACGTGCGCATTGCAGTCTCGGATGCGGCGCGGTCTCTGGCGGACTCGTACTTCCCTGGCGACTATGTCATCGTCCCGAACGGGGTTGACTGTGAACGGTTCTCTCCGCGCCATAAACCAATCGAGGACTTCAAAGACAACGCGTTCAACATCCTGTTTGTCGGACGCATGGACAAACGCAAGGGGCTCAAGTACCTCTTTCGAGCCGTCGCGTTGGCCGCAAGACGCACGTCGCGGCGTCTTCGTTTGATCGTCGTTGGTGATGACGGCCCCCGGAGGCATCTGCTGCCGAGGATCAACGATGTTGTCGAAGTCGTTTTCACCGGTGTTGTCGATCGTGATCTGGTGCCGCGCTACTTCGCAACAGGCGATATGTTCTGCTCACCGGCAATAGACCGCGAGAGCTTTGGAATCGTTCTTCTGGAAGCGATGGCCTCGGGGCTTCCCGTCGTCGGGACTACGATACGAGGCTATCTGACCATACTCAAGCCGGAGCAGAATGCGCTCGTCGTCCCGCCAAAGGACCCCACCGCGCTGTGTGACGCCATCGTGCGGATGGCCGAGGACGAACCCCTGCGCTGGAGGCTGCGCAAGGCGGGGCTGAGCTTCGCCCAGTCCTACCGATGGGACCGCGTCGTCGATCAGCTCGAAGCGGTCTATCGAGGACAAACGGAATTGCAGACCGCCTGGCAATCCGCCGATGCGCAGCTCATCGCGGAATCGCCCCCCGCGAGGGCACAAAAGGCCTAGCCGCTGTGCCGTCTTCGCGCGCTCTCAAACTCTGTTTTCTTTTCTTTGCACTCGCTCAGATCACGTCGATATTCGGTGATCGTCTCCATCAGTTCTCCGTCGTGGGAATGATCGGGCGCATCAACCCCGGCGATGCCGTCGAGCTCTATCAACTCGCTCTTTTTTCGTTTTTGCCCGTCCTCGTCTTTGCCCCCATGTTTGGCAGCCTGATCGACCGGTCCAACAAAGCCCTCGTGCTGATCGTGGTCGATCTGATCCGCGGGGGTATCGTGCTTCTGGTTCCCACGCTGTTCTACCTGATGGGCAACCTGTACGCGTTCTATCTGCCCGTGCTTTTCCTCTCGCTCGCCAACCTCTGGTTCGCGCCCGCGAAGTCTGCCGTCATCCCGGAGATCTTCGGCGAGCGATATCTGCTGCAAATCAACGCGGTCCTCTGGGGACTGGGAATCGTCGGCACGCTGGGCGGATTTCTGCTGGGCGGGTGGCTGATCGACTTCCACAGCTGGGAACTGAGCTTCTACAGCGACGGCGCGAGCTATCTGATCTCGGTGGTGTTTCTGCTCCCCATGCTCGCCGTGGCCCGCGCGCGAAAGAACAAATGCTCGAAACAAACGGCGACGCCTGCCGGCGACGCCGCGCGCGGCATGATCGGCTCCGTTCGCGAGGGACTCGTTCTCATTCGGGGCAACCGGCCGGTGGCATACGGACTGATCACCCAAACCACGTTGTTCGGGGGCCTCGGTATCCTCTACGTGATCGGCATTGCGCACATCCAGTCGGTGTTTCCACCGGACAGGACGATTTACCTGAGCATCGTCGCGTCGGCCGCGACGGTTGGTCTCCTGGCAGGCGCCGCGCTCGGGGCGGCGTTGAGGCGATGGCTATCCGTCAACCCGGTGATCGCGCAGTCGACCTTTCTTCTCGCGATCTCCTGCATCGGCATTGCCAGAACTGACACGCTCGTACCCATGACCGTTTGGGCGCTCGTCATGGGGATCTCGCTGTCGCCTCTCTTCATCGTCACGGAAACGCTTCTCCAGGTGTCGACACCGGAGGCGTTCCGGGGGCGCGTGTTCTCCTCCCGCGAGGTTCTGACAAAGGCATCGTTTCTCTTGATGTCATCGGTAGCGACGCTCGCAACAGCGCTCGTCGGCAAAGAAACCATCATAATGGGCGTCGGCGTAGTTCTTGCAGGACTTGCGATGTTGCTCGCAACGAAGAACTTCCTTAAGGCGTAGAATCATTACTCAAAGCGGGTGATCCTGCTGTGCGCATAATCGAAAAGATGCTAAACGAGATGTTCGCCAGGCTTCTGAACATCGAAATTGACCCAGCTGTTGTGGAAAAACTCGTACCCGTAGTTGCCGGTGTCTCTGAAAAGATCAAAGGCACCCTCGATCTCGACACCGTGCAGGGGCAGAATACGTTTCGCGCACTCATCTGCAGCATGATTGCGCACGGTTGGGGACTCGGCATGCATCCCGACAACAACCCACGGCGAAATCTCGACGACAAGAGGCTCGAGGTCAAGGTCTGCAAGGACATCCTCGTACCGATGGAGACCCTGAAGGCGATACGCTACGTCCAGAAAGATGAATACGGCCGTGTCAAAAAGGCGCTCTTCGAGCCCGACCAAAACGCGAGGATATGGAATCAGATCGATGAAATGCTGGGGCGAGTCGCCAAAGAGAAGTCGCAGGAGGACTAAGGCTTCTTATCGCCTTCGTTCACGGGCGGGTGTGAGTTGCCGTTGATCTTCTCGAGCTCCACGGACCGTCCACCATCCGAATACACCACCTTGTCCATGATGCTCTGCATCAGATACACTCCCCTCCCCGAGGACCGGAGCACGTTCTGACCCCTGGTGGGATCCGCTATCGCGGCGAAGTCAAACCCTTCCCCTTGATCCTTGATCTTGATCTTGAAACGCGACGAGCTCACATAGATGTGTACGCTCACCTTCTTGTGGGGGTCGGATCGATTGCCATGGAGCATGGCGTTTGTCAGCGCCTCGTCACAGGCCAGCGGGATATTGATCCTGCAGTCCGTCGGCGGATAGGAGAATTCCTTCAACAGGAGTGAAATCAGGTAGTTCAAACCGAGCACGAACGCGAGATCGTTTGGGATCAGGAAATCGAGCCGGACCATCCCGCGTCCCATGAGATCGGGGTACCGCTTGAACTGTGGGATATTGGGAAGCGCCGTTGCGATTTCCGCCTTGAGATCGATGTCCTCGTACGGCGGCAAGAGCACGTTCTGCACTCCGATCGACTGGAACCTCAGGAAACTCACCTGCGGGCACTCACCCAACACGAGCAAATAGTTGAGTTGCGGATACTCGAGCTTGCAACTGCGCAGGAGCGGAGCGTCGATATCCTGCGCCTTCTTCTCGACGATGACAGCAAAGGCCAGGCTGAGCTTCTCCACCCGGGCAAGCGCCTCCATCAACTTTTCGATACTGGAATGGACCGTGTAGTGCTCCGGAGCGCCGGAGCATTTTGAAAGAACTACCCTGAGGTGCCCGGAATCACTCGAAACGACGTAGACTATTGGCTCTCGAGCTCTGGGCGCTTCTTGATATGCGTGACCCGGTACGTGGCGTTCAGAATACTTTTTGCCCATCCGCCAAAATCTCGTTGAGCGCTTCTTTGAAGTAGTCGGTTGATTTGGCAACCTCAGGCCCGACTTTTTCCTTGTAGAGTTCCCAGGATTTCTTTATCTCGTCACCCAGAGCCATCATGAGATTGCCGTCGACGAGCGCCTGATCCCGTTTATCCTGGTTGTAACACAGGATATCGGAAACCAGAACCCTGGCGAGCCGCCTGGCCCTGTCCTGCTCGGTGTCCCTGCGGCGCTTCCTTCGCGGCGGCGTCTTCGCAGACGCGCGTTCCGGTGTCGCAGGTGGACTCGCCTTCTCGTCGGGTTGTCCGCCGGCATCCGTCTTCAGAGCGGGCTCGCGTTTCAGCTCCACGCCCGATCCCTCGGGTGGTTTTGTAAACGCCGCCTGCTCCTGCATTCCAACGGTGGTATCCGGCGATTTCGCCGGTGACCTTACCATGACGTCTTCGACACCGACAACCACATTCTGGCGTTGCGGCGCCAGGGTGAAAACCGCCTTGCACTGCGGGCACCGGACACGTGTGGGTTTGGATGGAACCTTTGCATCCGGCAGAAAATATTTCGCCGCACACCCCTCACAGAGAATGGTCATGGACAGGCCTACCCTTTTTGCTCAACAAGGCAGACCGTGCGGATCGAGCGTCCCACAGCCTGCACAATCTCCTGCGAAAAAACGGAAACCCGACAGCGTTTGTGCCGTTATGCGGTGACATTAGCAACAATTACGCCAAATGCGCGTCCGATCTAGCTGATCGTACTCAGTGTCGCGTCGAACTCCATTTCCTCGAGAAATCGACGGCACGGCACCGATTCGGGGCTGGTAAGGCGCAAGTCGTTATCTATCAATCGTTTCACGCGCGAGCGCGCAATTTCGACGATTTTCTGATCGAGAGCCGGATTCGCGACCTTGAGCCCGGGCACGCCGTGCTGCCGCACGCCGAAGAACTCACCCGGCCCGCGGATCTTGAGATCCTCCGCGGCGATCCGAAAACCATCGGAGACGCGCGTCAGCACGCCGAGCCTCTGGCGGGCGATGTGTGAGGTGGCATCGGAGACGGCGAGAAAGCAGAAACCCGGTGTGCCACCGCGGCCCACGCGCCCCCTGAGCTGGTGAAGCTGGGACAGTCCGAACCGCTCGGGGTGGTGAACGACCATGATCGTAGCTTCGGGGACGTGTACGCCGACTTCAACGACCGTGGTGGCAATCAGCGCCTTGATTCGCGACGCCGAGAAATCCTCCATCACCCTCTCTTTGTCGGCCAGCGGCATCCGCCCGTGCAGCATACCGATCGGCAGACCGGCAAACACGCCGTTCGAGAGTTCGTCAAAGGCCGACACGGCGGCCTCGAGATCCTGCTTCTCCGTCTCATCGATCAGCGGATAGAGCAGATAGGCCTGACGCCCCGCCTCCAGTTCTTCGCGGACGAACCCATACATCGCGTCGCGTTTGGCGCTTTCTACAACTCGTGTCTTCACCGCCGCGCGACCCGGCGGCATCTCGTCGATCACGGAGAGATCCAGATCCGCATAGGCGGTCAGCGCCAGTGTCCGCGGGATCGGCGTCGCCGTCATGACCAGCATGTGCGGGCTGGCGTGCTTGTCGAGGAGAATCGCGCGCTGCCGGACGCCAAAGCGGTGTTGTTCATCGATGACAACGACGCCGAGGTTCTTGAACCGTACGTCTTCCTGTATCAACGCGTGCGTTCCGATGACCACCCGGGCAACGCCCTCCGCAATTCGGGACTGAACGCGTCTCTTCTCTCCGGGCTTGAGCGACCCGATCAGCACATCAACCGGGACCTTCACCGCCTCGAAAAGCCCGGTCAGACTTTTTGCGTGCTGGATCGCTAGGATCTCGGTCGGCACCATGAACGCCGCCTGACAGCCCGCCTCCACGCCGGCGAGCAGCGTCAGACCGGCGACGACGGTCTTGCCGGAGCCTACATCCCCTTGGAGAAGGCGATGCATTCCCCTGTCGCTGGTGAGATCCGAATGGATATCGCCGAGGACCCTCTGCTGTGCTCCCGTCAACGTGAAAGGCAGCGCCTGGATCGTCTTCTTCTCGAACACGAAGTCGATGCTGACGGGCGACCGGCGCGATCTCCTCGACCGCTGGCGTTGCAGCGCCAGTGTCAGCTGCAGATAGAACAGCTCCTCGAGCTTTAGCCGCCACATTGCCCGCTCGTGGTGTTGCCAATCATCCGGAAAGTGAATGCCGCGCAGCGCGTCGATTCGGCCCAGGATCTTCTGTTCGAGAACGACGTCGGATGGCAGGTTCTCTACGATCACCGTCTCGTACCGATCGAGCGCTCGGGCGACGAGGTCTCGCAGATACCGTTGTGATACCCCGGCGGTCAACGGGTAGACGGGAACGATCCTCCCCGTGTGCACCAGATCCTCATCCAGCGCTTCTCCGACCATTTCGAACTCCGGGTTGACAACCTGCCGGACTCCCTGGAAGAAACGCAGCTCACCGTTCAGAATGAGCTCCCCACCGGGTTTTAGCTTCTTGGCCAGATACGGTTGGTTGAACCAGACCACCTGGACGATTCCCGAATCATCTCCGACCACCACCGTGAGAATCGACCGTCTCCTCCGGGTCCGCCGCTGGGCAACCGTGAGCACCTGACCGAGAAAGCTCAGGTTTTCCCCAGGTGTCAACTGACCTATTTTCAACAAATTGCGTCTGTCGTAGTATTGGCGTGGAAAATGGGTGATCAGATCGTTGACCGTCTCGATGCCCAGCTTGAGGAGACGCTGGGCTCGAACCGGCCCCACACCCTTTAGAAACTGGCAGCGATCCGCCAGCGAGAGGCATCTTTGTTGCTGACCGGACAATGGACTACTCCCTTGCCTTGATGGGCGACTTGCGGTATATTACGTGAGTTCTTAAGGGAGGTCTATACAATGAGTCGCAAATGTGAAGTCTGCAAAAAAGGGCCGATGGTCGGCAATAAGGTCAGCCACGCTCACAACACATCGAGACGCCGGTGGCTGCCGAATCTCCAGAAGATCACTGTCGAGCTCGACGGCAAGGTACGCAACGCCTATGTCTGCACGTCTTGTATACGTTCGGGCAAGGCAAGAAAAGTGGTATGAGACGAGCCGTTCCCGCCTTTTCGCCACAGCACCACCCAAAAAGTCAGCCTTGAAGCCCCTTGTCAAGATCACCGTGTATTGGTAAGGGGTCGCAGCAGATAGCGCGCCTTTACCCGAGGCCTGCGCCAGGTCTGACGACCTTCTGCACCCGTCTCAAAGTTGACATTCTGCAGTTTTGTACTAAAATAGACTATAGAAGGGTTCTCCGGAAGCTGTTGCGCTGATTGTCTGGGACTAAAATATATTCCTCTTCCTGTGCTCTGGTCCAAGAAATCGGATTACACTTCTTCGGGAATCCTTCTCTTTATTGACCCCCGCGTTTGTGAGCAACCGATTCCCCAACAAAGGCAAGAGCGAACCCTTCTTCTGTTAGTCCATTTGCTTTCTCACGAACGTCGGAACCCTGAAATTGTCTGAGTTGAACGAGCGAATCGAGCCGCTGCCCATCATGACGGTCTCTTCCGCTTCTTTCGCCTCGGCGACGGGCTCGGCCTCGACCTCGACCGGTTTCTCCTCTGGTTCCGGTGCACGAGGCTGGGGTTTGAGTTCGACGACGCGCTGATCACTGCTCAGCAGCTCGGTGAAATTGATTTCCTTCCTCTCCGTCTCTTCCTCCTCTTTGATCACCGGGACGCCATCGAATCCGGTCGCGATCACGGTCACCTTGAGTTCGTCGGCGGACAGTTTCTCATCGATCACCGCGCCGAGAAACACGTGCGCACCGGGGCCTGCTTCCTTGTTGATGATCGTCGCCGCTTTGCTGACCTGCTGCAGGCTCAAGGACTTGGATCCGGTGATGTTGACCAGAATCCCGCTCGCGCCGCGGACCGAAATGTTATCGAGCAGCGGGCTGGCAATCGCCATGTTCGCGGCTTCCTCAGCACCGTTCTTGCCGCTGCCGACACCGGTTCCCATAATGGCATCGCCGCCATCGCTCATGACGCTACGGACATCGGCAAAATCCAGATTGACCACGCCGGTCTCCGTAATCAGATCCGAGATACCACGAGTCGCGTTGCAGAGCACCTCATCGGCCAGCGAGAACGCATCGAGCAACGGTGTGTTCTCATCGGTGATCGCGAGCAGCTTGTCGTTGGGGATGACGAGCAACGTATCCACTTCCCTCTTGAGTTCCTCGATCCCCTTTTCCGCCTGCGCGATCCGCTGATCCCCTTCGAAAAAGAAGGGTCGCGTGACAATACCCACGGTCAGCGCTCCGGCCTCGCGCGCAATCGAGGCGACAATCGGGCAAGCTCCCGTGCCGGTGCCCCCACCCATCCCAGCGGTGAGAAACACCATATCGGCACCCTGAAGGCTTTCCCTGAGGACTTCGCGGCTCTCCTCGGCAGCCTCTGCCCCGACTCGCGGGTCGCCACCGGATCCCAGTCCTCGGGTGATCTTTGCGCCGATCTGGATTCGCTGTTGAGCCTCCGACCCCCTCAACACCTGCAGGTCCGTATTCAGCGCCGTGAAGTCGACGCCACCAAAACCCGCGTTCACCATTCGGTTCACAGCGTTTCCACCGGCGCCACCAACCCCGACTACTTTGAGGACCGTTAGCCGCTTGTCTTCCTCGAGTTGAAAACGCATACGCCTGCTCCTTTCATCGAGCTATACAAAACTTGCAATTGCCTTGCGTAGGTGGTCAACCGACGTTCTCCACCATCTGGCCGACGATGTCCTTTCCGACCTTCCCGCGCTCCAGGCATCGTCGTAGAGGAGTAAACCAACTCCCGTCGCATATTTCGGATGGTTGACGACTTCGGTAAGCCCATCAACCGCTATAGGGGTCCCTATTCTGACCGGTAAATCGAATACCTGTTCGGCGAGTTCCTGGGCTCCGGCGAGCATCGATGATCCACCAGTGAGAACGACACCGGCCCCCAGTGATTTCTTGTACTCACTCTTCGTGATCTGATCATTGATCAGCGAGAACAGCTCGTTGACCCTCGGTTCGATGATTCCGGCCAGGAAGTGCTTACCCACCTTCTTATCTTCGCGAAACCCGATACCGGGAACGTCTATCTGTTCGTCGAGCGACGCCATACTCGATAGTGCACAACCATGTTCGATCTTTATGGATTCTGCCGCCCGCATGGCGGTTCGCAAGCCATAAGCGATATCGCTCGTCACATTGCTCCCCCCAATACCGATCACACCGCTGGCCACCACACCGTCTTCCCGGTAGATCATGACATCCGTCGTGCCGCCCCCGATATCGATCAGCATGACGCCGATCTCCCGTTCATCGTCGGTGACGACCGAGAAGCTGGACGCGAGTGGCTCGAGGACGAGTTCGCCGATATCGATGTGGCAGTTATCGAGTGTCCGGGCAATGTTGTCCAGCGCTGCCCGGGACGCCGTCACCACATGCGCCCTCGCCTCCAGACGGGTCCCTCGCATACCCGAGGGCTCTCGAATACCGTCCTGATTGTCGATGATGTACTGCTGCGGCAACGTGTGAAGAATCTCACGGTCCGCCGGCAGGGAGAAATCGGCCGCCGCTCTGAGTGAGCGTGCCACGTCGTCGCGGTCGATCTCGGGGTCCGGACCCGGTATTCCCACGACACCACGACTGTTCATGCTGAGTATGTGCTCGCCTGCGACACCGACGTTGTACTGCCGCACGGATGTTCCCGCCATCTTCTCCGCCTCGGCGACCGCGCAGGCAACCGATCCGCTCGCCTTCTCGATATCGACGACGACCCCCTGCTTGAGACCTTCCGCCGGTGTCGTGCCGATACCAATGATGCGGACGGCGCCATCCTGCCGCATCCCGAGCATCGCGGACACTTTGGTCGTACCCATATCAAGGCTACCCACGAGTTGTCCGTCTATTCTCACGTCATGCACCTGCCTCTCGGACTAGATCCCGTTCCTAAGTACGATCTGATCGTCGAAACGGAGATCGATCAGCTTAGCCGAGTCATCATTTCTGGCGATGGTGTTTTCCAGCAGGAAATACCTTCTTAATCGATTCTCGAATTCTGAACTTCCAAGCAGCAATACCACACCCTCTCTCAAAGAGACAATGCTTATTCCGCTCGTCCCGATCCTCAATTCCGAGATGCTGTCGGCGAATCCCCCACCGTACTTCTTGCAGATCAGCAGTGTCTCGAGAGCCCATGTCAAACGCTCGTCGTCGCAGAACTGCCCCTCGCTTACCGCCGCACCGCCCAGCCCCGTGACGATCGGGAGATCCAGGAGATCGGTCAGGTCGTCTGAGCCCATCACCATGCCCTCCTGATCGACTTCCAGGAACTTGCCCGCATAGATCAGGGCCACCGGCTCGCGCTCCGAAAACGTGCAAATCACCCGATTCGGCAAGACACGTTTGAACCGGGCGCTCCGGATCCTTGGATGTTGGGCAAATCTTGCCGCAAAATTCTCCAATGGTACAAGAAGAATGTTCTCTCCCCGCATGCCCTGGAGAGCCCTGTCTATCTCTCCGCTATCGAGCCGGTTCAACCCGTTGTAATCCACCTGGGTGATGGCGAGCTTCTCCGTGGTGGTCAGATAACTGTGCGCGTAGAAACAGCCCACGATCACGGTCCCAATGACGACAGATGTCGCGAGACGTGCGATCACGGCCACGAGGGCCTGCCTTTTCTGACGGCGTGTCTTATCGATTGCCAATGATGATCACCTCCGGTTTGAGACGAACTCCGAACTTGGCCTCGACCCTGTCGCCGACGAGCCTGATCAGATTCTCCACGTCGTTTGCCCTCGTACCCTCGCCGACGTTGACCATGAAGTTCGCGTGCTTTTTCGAAACCATCGCTCCACCCCGGCGCTCGCCCTTCAAACCGCACGCTTCGATCATCTGGCCGGCGAAACCGCCGCGGGGGTTCCTGAACGTGCTCCCGAAGGTGCGCTCCGAGAGCGGTTGTGTGTGTTTTCGGCCGAGCGACTGCTGCAAACAGGCCTCGTCGATCTCGCCCGGCGGGCAGTGGAAGATGGCCGAAAGCACGATCGAATTCGGAGGCAATGTGCTCCCGCGATAGCGGAACGCCATTTCCTCGGGCTTGAGTACAATGAGCTTCCCGTTCCCGTCTATCAGCCTCGCGCTCTTCAAGACGTTGGAGAGATCCGATCCGAAGGCGCCCGCATTCATCCGGACGGCGCCGCCCACGGATCCGGGTATACCGACGGCAAACTCGAATCCGGGGCGGGCGTTCTTTGTCAGCACCCTACCCAACTTCGTGAACGACAGACCCGCTTCCGCGTGCGCGGTTCGTTTGAGCAGACGAAATCCCGCCAGATTGCCGGCGACCTGGATGATCAGACCCTCATATCCTCCGTCGCGTACGATCAGATTCGAACCGCGCCCGACGCCGATATACGGCAACCCCCATTTGAGAGCCGTCCGAACAACGGAGATCACCTCGGGGCCCCGGTGGGGCACCGCGAAGAACCACGCCTTGCCACCGGCGCCAAACGTCGTGTGCTTGGACATGGGTTCATCGACCCGGACACCCCGGGGGCAGGCCTTTCGCAACTCAGCCTCTATTCTTTGACTATCCACTGCTCCCATGGCAATCGCCTGCATCATCGCTCTTTCTCGAGCCGGCGGAGAAGAAGCTCTCCCGCCCGATAAATGTCTCCAGCTCCGAGCGTCAGTACGAGATCCCCCGCCTTCAGGTGGGGTAGCGCCTGTTCTACCAGCGCCTCGATCGAGTCCGATCGGAATACCTCGATCCCCGACTTCCTTACCTTTTCTGCGATGAGATCGGACGTCACTCCGGGTATCGGGTCCTCCCCTGCTGCGTAGATATCGGTCATAAAGACAACGTCGGCACCGGCAAAACAGCTCCCGAACTGTTTGACCAGGGCTTGTGTCCGTGTGAAACGATGCGGCTGAAAACAAACGATCAGGCGCTTGTCGTAGTTCTCGCCAGCCGCGCGTATCGTTGCCGCGATCTCCGTAGGATGATGCCCGTAGTCATCGACTACGGTGATGCCTGAAGCCTCACCCTTAAGCTCGAACCGCCGCCCCACACCCTCGAACGTCTCGATGCCTTTCTTTATCGACTCAAAGGGCAGATCGAGTTCCAACCCGACGGTCGTGGCGGCAAGGGCATTTCGCACCATGTGCTCGCCCGGCAGATCGAGGCGAATGTCACCGAGGAGTCTGTTGCGATGGCGGACCTCGAATACCCAGCCCCGAGACCCTTTGCGAAGGATCGTGCCCTGCAAATCGGCCTCTCCACCGAGGGAATACGACACCTTTCGTCTGCGGATACGCGGCATGATGGAAACCACGTTTGGATCGTCGGCGCACAGCACCACCGACCCGTAGAACGGCACCCGCGATGCGTATTCCACAAAGCCATCCTTGATGGCCTCCAAATCAGGGTAGAAATCGAGGTGCTCGAGATCGATATTGGTGATGACGGCAATACTCGAGGGGAGCTGAACGAATCCCCCGTCGCTTTCATCCGCCTCCGCCACGATATAACGGCTGTCGCCGAGCCGTGCATTGGTGCCGATGGCTTTCAACTTGCCTCCGACGACAACGGTCGGGTCCAGACCGCCGTAGTTGAGCACCGATGACACCAGCGAGGTCGTCGTCGTTTTGCCGTGTGAGCCCGCCACGGTGATGGCGAACTTGAGACGCATGAGTTCCGCGAGCATCTCCCCTCTTGGAATCGCCGGCACGGCGTTCATGTTTGCCTCGACGACTTCTGGGTTCGTGGCCGGGACCGCACTCGAGTACACAACGACATCGGCGCCTTGAACGTTCTTTGCCTCGTGTTTGCCGAATACAACGGCACCCAGTTTTTCGAGATTCCGGGTCGTATCGGACAACTTGAGGTCGGACCCCGAGACCTCGAAGCCGAGATTCAGGAGAACCTCGGCGATGCCGCTCATGCCGATGCCGCCGATGCCAACGAAATGAATCCTTCTCGTTCTGCCCAGAAAAACCATCACTCGGGTTCTCCCATCATTGTGCTGTGCTCCCCGCGGCAAGGCTGGGGTGTTCCCGCCGTTGCGCAAGCTCGGGCTTCCCGAGCCCCGCCACTTCTCGGATTCTGGTGGCCGCTTCGATATCCGCGTCGCCGGGCGCCCAGGCTCGTAGCTTGCGCGCCATCTCCTCGCGCCGGCTCCCGTCGTCGAGGAGAGCGAAGATCATCGTCTCGAGTGTCTTTGCACCGAGCCTCCGATCCTCCACGACGACAGCCGCATCCACGTCCGTGAGCTCGGCCACGTTGCACGCCTGGTGGTCATCCGCCGCGTACGGGTACGGGACGAAAATCGAGGGCACGCCGAAGGCCGCCAGCTCGAAAACGGCCGACGCGCCCGCCCGCGACACGGCAAGATCCGCGACTTCGTAGGCGTTGTCTATCTGTTCGAGGAATGGCAGGACACGGACGTGGGTGGCGAGCGGTTCGAGATCGGCGCGAACGGCCTCGTAGTCGTTCCTGCCGGTCAGAAATACGAACTGGACCTTGCGTTTTGAGAGGATGCTCTTCACTGCCACGCGCGCTGCCTCGTTGATCGCATGGGCTCCACGGCTGCCTCCAAATATCAGCACGGTCGGAAGCGTCGCATCGAGATCGAAAAAGGCAAACGCCTCATCCCGGTCTCTGCGCGGCTTCACTCTGAGGGGGTTGCCGATGACATCACAGCGAACACCCTTTGGGAGGAAACCACGGGAGTCCTTGTACGAGAGAAGCACGAGATGCGCGAATCGCGACAACATGCGATTGGCCAGACCCGGGATACTGTTCTGCTCCTGTAGGACGCGTTTCTTTCCGCACACAACGGACGCGGCCACAACGGCGACGCTGGCGAACCCACCGGTCCCGACAACCACATCGGGGTTGAATGAGACGATCTCTTTTACCGCGCGCAACATGCTCGACAAAAACACAAACGGACTCGCCAGTTTGGAAGCCAACCCCGAGCCCCGCACCCCCCGGCCGGCGAGCAAAACGTGGGGGAGACCGAGATCTTGGAAGATATTGCTCTCGACACCCGACTTCGCGCCGACGAAAAGCACATCGACACCATCCCCGAAACGCTTGAGAGCGTTGTAGATGGCGATACCCGGATACACATGTCCGCCGGTTCCGCCACCGGCGATCATCACACGCATGTCTTCTCCCTCGGCTTCATCATGTGCTAGGCCATCCGTCGTCTGTCCCGGGTCGCACGTTGCGCTCGGGGTCTCTTGGATACATTGAGCAGTATGCCGATCGAAAATGCGTTCACTACGAGGGCCGATCCGCCATAACTCAAGAATGGAAGCGGCAGACCTGTCACCGGAAAGAGACCGGTTGCAACAAACATATTGAGGATCGCATACACAAAGACCGTGCTTCCGATGCCGACGGCGAGCATCTCTCCAAAACGGTCATTGCTCTGGCGGGATATCCTCAGCGTCCGCAACGCCAGCAGCAAGAACAGGAGGCTCACGAACATCGTCCCCATCAATCCCGCCTCTTCACCCAGGATGGAAAAGATAAAATCCGTATGCGAATCGGGGAGCCAGTTGAGTTTCTGCCGGCTCGCGCCGAAGCCCAACCCGAACGGTCCGCCCGTCCCCAGCCCGATCAGCGACTGGTGAAGCTGCCAGTTCAATTCTCCGATTCCCTCGCTGGGGTTGAAATACGCGTGGAGCCGATCACCGGCATACCCCACCGTACGGATTCCGATCGCCGCGAGCCCGATAACGGTGGACGCCAGCAAGGCCAGATGGGAAAGCCGCGCGCCACCGAGGAACAACATCAGAAACGCGATCACCGCCGTCGCCGATGCGGACCCGAAGCTCGGCTGTGCAGCCATCAACCCCAACACCAAAACGACCAGAACGCCGGCCGGCAAAAATCCGGACTTGAACTGACTCAGGTCTTTTCCCTTGCGGGCTATCCAGAAGGCGAGAAACAAAACCAGCGCGAATCTGGCAATTTCCGATGGCTGAAACGTCATCTGCAAAAAATCCAGTTGGTACGATCGAACCGGTCCGCGTATCGCGACACCAAAGATGAAGAGCCCGATCAGCATCGCAATACCTGCGCCCAGCGCCACCGGCGACAAACGTCGGAAAACGCGGTAATCGATGTGAAGCGCCAGAACGAGAAACAAACCGGCGATCGCCATTCTTACGAGATGTCGCTTGAGCAGGAAGTACGTATCCCCGAACTTGCCCGCCGAGAAATACGAACTGGAGGAAGCAACGAGGCTGCAGCTAATAGCCATCAGGATGACGACGATCAGCAAGATCCTTCTGTCACACTCGAGTTTTGGAGCTTTGATCTTTCTCATAACAACTCTCTCACAACAGACTCGCCGCAGCCTTGAACGCCTCGCCTCTTTCGGTGTAACCACTGAACATATCGAAGCTGGAGCAGGCGGGGGCGAGAAGCACTGTGTCACCCGATTTGGCGGTTTCGCTTGCCACCCTGACCGCTTCCTCCATAGTCGCCGCACGGAAGATGTCACAATGACCGCGAAGGGCAGCCTCGATCTTGTCACCGGCCTCGCCGATCAGGACGACCCGCCGGACCTTACCGAGATGTTTCACGAGTGGGGCGTAGTCACCGCCCTTGTCGACTCCGCCCAGGATCAGGACGAGGTGTCCGTCGATGCTACGTACGCTTTTGATCGCCGCGTCGACGTTTGTCGCCTTGGAATCATCGATATAGGCAACGCCGCCCGCGACCCTCGCAAGCTCCATCCGATGCGGCAGAGCCCGGTACGCTCTCAGCGCCCTCGCAACAACACGCGCATCGATGTCGAATGGCATAGCGGCCGCCACAGCGGCCATGGCGTTCTCGAGATTGTGGATCCCGACGGGTGAGAAATCCGATATCGGCATCACCACCTCGACGTCCCCCCGCCAACGTCTGACGATAGTGCCCTCGTGCACATAGACGCCGTTGTCGCCTGCGGGCGTCCTGCCAAACGGGATCTTCTTGCCCGTGTAGCCATCCGCGATTCGTTTGCAGACAACGTCATCCTCGTTGTAGACGAACCACGTGTCTTCGTCCGCCGCGTTTAGTATCCTCGATTTGGATTCCGCGTACTTGTCGAACGAGTTGTCATATCTGTCCAGATGATCGGCGGTGACATTGAGCAGCACGGCGACCCGCGTCTTGAAATCTTCGATCGTGTCCAGCTGAAAACTGCTGATCTCGAGTACCGCGACATCAATTTCTCTTTTTTGCGTAATGATCGATGAAAGGGGCGTCCCTATGTTGCCACCAACGGCATACCGTCGCTCCGCGGCTTGAAAGATATCGCCCAGGAGACTCACAACGGTGGATTTGCCATTCGTGCCCGTCACACCGATGATCTCGGCCGCGCAGAAGTGATAGGCCAGCTCCAGTTCACCAATGACCTCAATGCCATCGGCTCTTGCCTTTCGCACGACGGGGTGTTCGAGAGAGACACCTGGGCTTACAACAACACAATCGCTATCGATCACGCTCCCCAACACACTCTCTCCCGTGGCGATTTCTACCGAACGCTCCAGCCCCTCGAACTCCGGCGAGGCGAGGACCGATTCCAGAACCGATGCATCGTCATCAAAGATGGCGACGTTAAACCCCCTGTTGGCGAGGAGGCGCGTGACGGCCACGCCACTCTTCCCCAACCCAATGACAAAGAACTTCTTTTTGCTGGAAATATCCACCAACAGACCCCAATCACTGAAGTTTCAGTGTACTGAGACTCAGCAACGTGAGCAGCATTGCCACGATCCAGAACCGGACCACTATCTTGGACTCCGACCACCCGCAGAGCTCGAAGTGGTGATGAATCGGCGCCATCCGGAAGACCCGCTTCTTGCGGATCTTGAATGAGACAACCTGAATGATGACGCTCAGCGCCTCGGCAACGAACACTCCGCCGATCACGAGCAGCAGTAGCTCCCTCTTGATGAGAACGGCCACGACACCCAACGCACCACCCAGAGCGAGCGACCCGGTGTCGCCCATAAACACCTGCGCGGGGTGGGCGTTATACCAGAGAAAGCCCAGCGACGCCCCGACGACCGCCATGCAGTAGATCGCCAGCTCACCGCTGCCATCCAGATAGAGAATATTGAGGTACTCCGAAAAGACCCGGTGGCCACTTAAGTAAGCCAAACCCGCAAAAGCCAGAAAGCAGAACGCACCCAAACCGATCGCGAGACCGTCGACGCCATCGGTGAGGTTCACCGCATTGCTCGTCCCCGTGATCACGAGCATGACAAGGATGACGTAGGCCGGCCCAAAGTTGATGAACAAGCCCTTCATAAACGGAATAGCGGTCAACGTACCGGCATCTTCAACGAGCGGGTTGAAATAGAGATAGACACCGAGAGCCAAGCCATACGTGATCTGCCCGATGAGTTTGTAACGGCCAATCAGCCCTTTCCTCCGTTTCTTCACTACGCCGAGGTAATCATCGACAAACCCTATCAACCCCATCCAGGCCGTAGTGACGAGCGCGATCTGAACGTAGCGGTTGGTGAGATTGCACCACAGCAGCGCCGGGATAAACACCGCGGCGAGGATGAGCAAACCACCCATCGTAGGTGTCCCCTTCTTTGTCGCGTGTGTCTCCGGTGTATCCTCGCGGACTTGCGCTCGTACGTTGCGTCTTTGGAGAAAGCGAATAAACCACGGACCGATGACAAAAGCGATCAGGAGGGCTGTGACCGTGGCGTAGGCCGCCCTGAATGTGATATATCTGAACACATTCAGGGCCGAAAAATGCTCATGCAGCGGATACAGCAGATGATAAAGCATCAGTCACCACTCTCCTTGCTGAGTGATTGCCTGAGACGCCCGACGATTGTGTCCAAAGAAACCGCTCGTGATGCCTTGACCAGAACCAGATCTCCCGGCTTCAGCTCGGCTTCCACGGTCGCGTAGAGCTCATCGAGCGAATCGAACAACTGCACAAACTTGCCGCTCTTTCCAAGACCCTCGCTGACGACCCGCCCGCTATCGCCAACCCAATACAAACGATCGACCGCCGATTGGGCGATGAACTCGCCGAGCCGCCGGTGCTCGTCATCGCTGTAAGATCCGAGTTCCGCCATATCGCCGAGTATTGCTATCCGGCGCCGGGCCTCGATCCTTGCCAGCGAGGAGAGTGACACGCGCATGCTCGTCGGGTTCGCGTTGTACGAATCGTCGATCAGCACGACACCGCCATCCTTGTGAACACGTGCGCGACCTCGAATCAGTTGGGCCTCGGCAAGGGCCTCGCGTGAACGCTCTGGTTCGACACCGCAAACATCACCGACGGCAAAAGCAGCCGCTGCATTGAGAAGGTTATAGAGACCAAAGCTCCTGATCGTGAGGAGCTGATCATTTATGGCGAAGTTGATCTGATCTCCATCATCCTCGACGGCGGAAACCCGAAAGTCACACAAATCACCGTATCCAAAGGTGACAACGCGGCAGTCGGCGTTGTCATTCAGAACGTCGAAGTGATCATCGTCTCGCGGCAGTACGGCATGGCCTTCGGGCTCGATGCATCCGAGCAGCTCCGCCTTCGCCTCTGCGATCTTTCTGCGGCTGCCAAACAGACCGATGTGTGCATCACCGGTATTGGTGATCACACCCAGGTCAGGCCTTAGAATCTCTGCCAGGAACTGAATCTCACCGGAGTGGTTTGCTCCGATCTCGGCGACAAGATACTCGCTTTCGTGATCCGTCTCGAGAAGTGTAAGCGGGACCCCGATGTGATTGTTCAGATTGCCCGGGTTCGCAGACACCTTGTATTTCTTTTTCAGAATCAGCCTTATATACTCTTTTGTCGTTGTCTTCCCCGCACTACCCGTGACGGCGATAACACGAAGATCCAGTGTGTTTCGGTACTTGCTCGACAGGACCTGGAGCGAGGCCAACGCATCGTCGACGAGTACGAACGGTGCTTCCGATTGCCCGAGCGCGTCAGCGACATCCTCGCGTTCGACCACCGAGGCACAACTTCCCCTGGACCTCGCATCATCGACATAGCGATGACCATCGGTGTGCTCGCCCTCGAGGGCGAAGAAGATCCGGCGAGAGCAATCGCCGCGCGAGTCGATCGTGGCACCCATCCACATGTCGTTGTCGTGCCCAAAGAGACTGGCCCGCTTGAGCCTGCCGGCCGCATCCAAGGACTCCTCGATCCAGGAGAGCGTTCTCGTTTTCACTCCGAACTCCATAGCTTCAACGCGTTGACCGCCTCCTTACGGTCATCGAAATGGCGCCGCTTTGTTCCAACGATTTGATAGTCTTCGTGTCCCTTTCCGCATACCGCAACGAGGTCGTCCGGCCCGGCATTCCGGATGGCTTCTTGGATGGCCTTGTGCCGGTCGGGCTCCACCACGAGGTTCCCCCGCCCACAATCCATTCCCTCGAGAATATCGTCGATGATTCTCAGGGGATCTTCCGTGCGCGGATTGTCGCTCGTCACATAACAGACATCCGCGCGTCTCTGGGCAATCTCCCCCATCAGCGGGCGTTTCCCCTTGTCGCGGTCACCGCCGCAACCAAAAACGACGATGAGACGCTGGGGCCCCAGCGCGCGACAGAACTCCAGCGTTCGCTCGAGGCTGTCTGGTGTGTGTGAGTAATCGACGATGGCTCGTGGTTTGCCCCCTCCACCCAGAGCCTCGAAGCGACCCGGGACCTTGCCGACCGATTCGAGACCCGATTTGATGCGGTCGAGCCCGATCCCCAGCAAACTTCCGGCTGCAGCCGCCATCACCGCGTTGGAGGCACTGAAACTTCCCAGGAGTTTGAGATCGATGGCGATCTCCTCTTTGCCCGCGTGCAGGACGAACCGGGTGCCGCTTAGCGTGGCCCGGACGTCTGTGCCATAGACATCGGCCACCTCGCGGATGCTCGTGGAGACAGCCCCTCCGGGAAATTCATTTCCGATTTTCCTGGCACGTTCGTCGTCGAGCGAATAGACCAGCGTTCCGGGATCTTTGTGGCGGTCCTCGGCGATCAGCGAATAGCAGAACTCACGTTTTGCGTCGATGTAGTCGTCCATCGTTGAGTGATAGTCGAGGTGGTCACGAGTTATGTTGGTTAGCATCCCAATCTCGAAATCAAGTCCCCATGTGCGCTGCTGCCTCACCGCGTGAGAACTGACCTCCGCGACCACCCCGACACACCCATCTTTCTTCATATCAGCCAGTAGCTGATGTAACGTAATTGGCTCGGGCGTCGTATGAACGGCTGCGGACAACCGGCTTCCCGATCCGTGTCCTACCGTCCCGATAATCCCGAACTCTCCGACCGACGACTGCGCGCATATTGCGCGGAAGAGGTGTGCCGTCGACGTTTTTCCGTTGGTCCCCGTCACCCCGACGAGGCGCAGATCGCGAGCCGGGTTTTTGTGGATCTCCGAGGCGAGAACGGCCAACGCTTTGGCCGAGTCGATAACCACGACGTTTGCCGCCTCTCCCGTGTCCAGTGGCTCTTCGGTTACGCACGCCGCCGCGCCGCGCCGGACTGCATCACCAACAAAATGATGCCCATCGGTATCCACGCCGCGGATCGCCACGAATACATCGCCGGGCTCGATCTCCCGAGAGTCACTCTTTATCCCCTTTATCTCGACGTCTGGCATATCTTTCGTATCCACCTCTCCAAGAGCATTCATCAGATCGCGAAGCCGAAGCCCGCTGCTATCTCGCCCCACTCCCATCTCGCATCAACTCTTGCCTCGTCGCGCTGCTGCGTCCCTGCAGTAGATGCGGACGATTCCCGAACTGGTGGACTTCCCGGGCGCAGGTTTCTGCGACGTGACCACACCGGTTCCGCTGATCGAACAGCGCAGCCCCGCCTGGACGGCTTTTCGTTTCGCCGCTCGAATTGGCAAACCCCTGAGATCGGGTGTCTTGTGCTGGGCCGTGCGCGACGAGCCCTCACTCAAATAGAGTCTCAACACTTCGTCCCGTCCCATTGCGACTCCGGGATCGGGGTCCTGCGCGACCACTTTGCCACTATTCCCGTTGCACAGGACGTTGAGCTCGAGCTGTCTGGCCTGCGCCATCGCCCGAGCGCGTTCGAGCCTCAGAAAATTCGGAGCGATGATCGTCTCTCCGTTCCCTGCGGACCCATCCTCCAGGACATCGGTTGTGAGCACCTGATCGAACATCGACGATGAGTTGGCGATCGCGGCCATCATCTTCGAGAACACGGGCGCCGCCGACACGCCGCCAAAGCGGTTGCGATAGTTGGGTTCATCCAGCATGACGAGGCAGACGATCTGCGGATTCTCGTAGGGCGCGAACCCGACAAAGCTCGCGATGAATCTGTTCTCCGAGTACCCCCCGGACGAACAAGCCTTCTCCGCCGTCCCTGTCTTGCCCGACAACTCCAGGTACACGAGGTCCGCTCGCTGACCGGTTCCCTCTTCGACGACGGAACGGCAGAAGCTTCTCAGGCGCTGCGCGGTGTCTTTGGAAACAACCCGTCGAACCCTGACCGGCTCGAAGGTCTCGATATCTTCTTTGTTCTCATCGATGATCGATTTGACGATTCTCGGCTTCATCAGAACACCGTCGTTGGCAATCGCCGCAAACGCGTTGGCCAGCTGCAGTGGTGTCACGGCGATCTCCTGACCGAACGCCATCGTGATCTGCGTTCGTCTGGACCACTTTTTAACTGGCGCCACACTCCCCGCGGACTCGCCGAGGAATCGGATACCGGTCTTCGCGCCAAAACCAAAGAGCCGGACGAACTCGAAAAACTCGAGTGGCTTGAGATTGAGCGAGGCCTTGGCCATTACGATATTGCTCGAAAAAACAAATCCTTCCCGGAAGGTCAGGTGGCCGTAGGGGTGCGAATCCGATATAACGGCCACACCCATGTCCGCCCGACCGTTCTCGGCATCAAAAACATCGAAACTGCGGACCTTCGAGGTCTGAAGCAAGGCGGCGGCGGTCACCAGCTTGAACGTGGATCCCGGCTCGTAGACATTGGACACGGACCGTAATGTCCACAGCGAATCGGCCAGGTCCCTGGCCCCTCGTGATGCCGCCGAGGGAGACTCGGCGAGTGCCAGGACCCCCCCGGTCGGCACGTTCAGTATGATAAGCGCCCCCCCGTTCGCGCCCGATTCCCGGACGGAGCGCTCCAACTCGAGCTCGGCGATCTCCTGAAGACCCGCATCGATCGTGAGGACGACGTGCCTGCCGTTGAGCGGTTTTTCTTCCGCGTATGTGTAATAGCCCTTCGATTTGTAGGTACCGTCTCTCTGCACCACTTCCCAGCCCGGAGTCCCGGCCAGTGTTTCATCGAAGGCCGCCTCGATGCCGGCCCTTCCCTCGCTCTCGTGCCCCACGAACCCCACGATCTTCGCCGCCGTGCTGCCAAATGGGTATATACGGTCCGCCTCGCGGTGGATTTCCACACCACACAACCCTTTGATCTCCAGACGGGCCTCGTCCGACAACGCGCACTGTCGTTTGACATAGACAAAAGACTTGTCGGAACGGAGCAGTTTCTTGACCGCGCTTTTTGGCATGGAGAGATGTCGTGAGAGAACGGATACGACTTCCCCGCCTTTCTGCACCTTCTGCGGGTTGAGCGATACCGAGCAGGACCTGATACTCAGCGCAAGCGGGCGGCCGTTGCGGTCAAAAATGCCTCCACGAATCGGAGGCACCTGTTTCTTGACCTTCCACTGATCCGTCGCCATGTCGGCGTAGTGGGCTCTCGAGAAGATCTGCACCTTAATCAATTTACCCCAGAGAACCAGGGTAAGAATCACGAACACGCCACCGACGACATAGAGCCGAAAATTTCGTTTCTTGCGTCTCATCGACCCGACTTTCCGCTTTCGCGTAGCAGACTAAACCGGTAAAGATCGTTGTTCCCGGAAAACTCGTGTGTGAACTCGACAGGCTGCCGCGGACCCTGCGGATCGTTCTCGACAGCGAATCTTTCAATGGTACCGTCGTGGGCCTGAACCATGCCAAGCTTCGACTCACAGTATTCCGTCACCTTCCCCCGCGACGACCTCGAGATATACTCACCGGTGAGTTTGTGGAGCGCCTCGTTACGCCCCTGCCTCGAGCGTTTCAACTCTGCAATGTCTTGCGTGAGCACCGACGTGTACACCTGTGCAGAAACATACGTCAGCAAGAGCAGGGCAATCCCCGTGTAGACAAGAAGTGTCACGTGCAGGCGGGTACTGCACGTTAAGGCGGCAGCCAAACCGTGGCCGAGCCTGCGATAGATGTCGTTCTTGTTTTTCTTCATCTGTCTTCTCCTAGACAACAACTCGTGCGGCACGCAGCCGGGCGCTTCGCGCTCTGGGGTTGGCCTCAACTTCTTGCGATGACGGTTTCACCACGCGCCGCGTCAGAACCTCCAGCGTCGCCGTGTGATCACAGGCACATACCGGCACCCGGGGAGGACATATGCAATCACGGCTTTCCCGCCGAAAGGAGTCTTTGACAAGTCGATCTTCAAGAGAGTGATAACTTATGACAACGATCCTTGCGTTCTTGCGCAGTTTTGCAGCAAGCCCATCGAGGAATCGTTCGAGATTGCGAAGTTCATCGTTGACTACGATGCGAATCGCCTGAAACACCTTGCTCAACAGGGCCGGTGGCGCGGGGCCCCGCAATACGGTTTCGACGGCCTGCCGGAGATCGGATGTCGTGGTCATTTCGTTTCGTTCGACCGCGGCGCGAATCTCCTTCGCGATCTTCGACGCTCCCCTCACTTCACCAAGGCGTTTTATCATCCGTGAGAGCTCGCGCTTATCGGTTCTCTCCAGCAACGCTCCGGCCGTTTCTCCCTCGGAGGACATTCGCATGTCGAGCGGTCCGTCGCTAGCGTGACTGAATCCGCGCTCGTGTCTGTCTATCTGCAGGCTCGACACACCGAGATCGACGAGCACTCCGTCCGCCCGCTCCTGCTCGATCTGGTGAAGATCAGCGTAGTTGGCTCTCACGAGTCGAACTCGCTCCTTGAAAGGTTTGAGGGTTTTCTCCGCCTCGGCGAGCGCCTGCGGATCGCGATCGATTCCGAGAACGCGCACATCCTGGTTCGCAACGAGAATCGCGGCCGTGTGTCCTCCGCCACCAACGGTGGCATCGATCAACAGCCGCGACTGTTCGTGCAGCAGGTAGTGCACGACTTCGGTTGTCATCACCGGGGTATGGATCATTGAATGCTCCCGTGCCTGGATCCGGATCGAAACACGCTCCAGCCAGGTTTCGATCTACCCCCATCAGAACAACCGATCGTTCGTTTCCTTGAACGCGCGTATCATGTCCTCGTACTTCCTCTCCATGTGACTCTTGTGCCAAACTTCTATGTAGATATCCATATCGACAACTGCGACCGTCCCGTCGAGTCTGCACGTCTCTCGAATACGGCCCGGAATCATGAATCTCCCCTGGCCATCGACGACAGCCGTTTCCTTGATCATCATCGCGTACCGGTACGTGTCCTTTTTTTGCTCCCCGGGTGTCCCGCTTCGCAGGGTCTGCCGGTACTCCTCCCACTGCGAGGCCGTGCGAATCTCGAGATATGGAGGGTCGGAGAGGTTGGGCACGAGGTACAGAGTGTCGCCTTTCTTGATCTCAAACGCCTCGCGGACCTCCTTCGGGAGCAGCAATCGGCCCTTGCTGTCAATGGCGTGCAGGGACTTCTCATTGAAGTGGTTGATCATAGATATATACCAGAAATTTCGGTTTGTTGATCAAGCTCTAGTGAAACTGGGAACTACCTCCACAATAGCGCCTAGAATAGGTTCTATTTGGGACACAGTCAAGCGCAAAATCCGTCATCTGGAAGATTCCCTGGAGATTTCCATGAACGGCATAACCTGTTTGTTTATATTAGATTAATGGTCTCTCAAGAACGGGATCAGTCGTCCGGAGGGCCGAGAACGCCCGAGAGGCCCGACGGGGCATTTTTCGGCGTAAAATAGCGTATCACACTATGTCACAATAGGTTGCGCTGGCCGAAGGTCTCTGGAGCGTGCCTGAGCCTCCACGAGCCTCTTGGACAGGGTTCCCTCCCCACCGGAAGGTGCTTTTTTCAGTCGGAGTACACGCGATACAGCGTGAAGTAGTACGGGCCGGGCATGCGGATACCGAGGTTCTCCATCCGCTCCACCCGGATGGCCGCCAGCCGGCAGTCACCAAAGGTCCGCCCATCCAGCCGGTTTGGCGTCGTCGCCCGGTCGATCAGGAAGTCGACCCGCGGAAAAGCGGCGAGGTCGAGGTAGAGCCCCTGTTGAACCACTTCCTCGTATGTGTGCTCGCGCATCAGTCTCGCGGTCGCTGTATCCACCAGCCCACCGAGATCGAGAACGCGGCGCTTCGAATAGAATCCGACGTAACCGATGTCGATCGCGGCCACGACGGCGTCTTCGTCGGAGTGATTCTTGATGTGGAGAGCGAGATGTTTAAGGTTGTGGGTAAGGTCCCGCGAGAACGCGCGCGACGGTCCGACCACGAACCCGAAGTAGAGCGCGATATTCAACGTCACCACGATGATCGCCGTGGCCGTTATCAGGGCACGCCGGCCGCTTGCCGCCCTGCCGAGTTTCCCCGCCAGATCCTCCAGGGCGACAAAACCAAGCACCAGGGCAAAAGGAGTCGTGAGCAGCAAGTAGCGGGACAAGATCTGGACATCGAAAACAACGAACGCGACCGGCAACGCAACAATCCACAACAGCAGAAACCGGCATTGGTCAGAGAGCACCTTCGCTCGACCGCGAAGTACCACGATGGATGCGAGGATCGCGAGGAGCAGAATACCTTCGGTACCGCCCGAGATCTCTGCGACGGGCTCCAGTCTCTGAACGAGGGAGATGGGGTTGAGACTGAACCCACCGCTCTTTGCTCCCGCGGTAAGCGGCAAAAACTGTCCGAGATGAAGTTTGGCGAAAGCGAGCCACGGCGCAATGAGTGCCGCGTAGATCGTGAGAGTGCGAACCAAACACGACCACTCGCGCCGTCTTACGGACAGAAACGCCAGCACATAGACGGGCACCAACAAATACGCCTCCGGACGGACAAGTGCGGCAATCGCCATAGCGAATCCAAGCAGCCACGCCTTGCGGGGCGAGTGCGACGCGTCGAGCCATGCGATACCCGCCGCCGCGATCACAAGAACCGCCGAAGCGGTTTCCATGCTCAGGGCCGTCCATCGCACGTGCCACGCGTGCGTGGCCAGCGTCAAAGCGCACATCCACGCGGTGAACACGGCAAGCCCGATCGCACGGGCGAAGCCAAACATGAGAACCACGGCGACACCGCCGCTGAGCCACGACAGAATGCGCGAGTACACAACGAGATTCTCTCCGCCCCCGAAGATGCTTCCCAACGCAGCGAGGCACAACACCCACAGGGGGCTGGTTGTCCCATACGCCACGTTGCCGGCGTTAAAGCTGTACTCCCCGCGGATGATCATGTTGTCTGCGTACTGGATGTGGATATAGGTGTCGTCGATCACACCGTGCTTCAATGGCACGAGCAGCACGGCCAGAACAAAGACAGGGATGAGAAGCGATGCGTTTTGCCTTGCAGTCACGACGTTCGTAATCCCCTTTCTTACCCTATCGCCACAGCATTCTGGCCAGTCCACCAAACCCGCTCTTTCGCAGGACCGTCTTCATCCGTTCCTTCTCGTTCTCGTCGAAGACCCGCAAAACCTTCAGCAGTCCTGGATACACCACACACCCGACAAGAAAGAGTACCACTCTTATGACAAGAGACAAGCCTCCGGATCCAGTATCGATCAACGCCATGACGACGAGGAGAGGAAGCATCGCCACACACACGCCAACCAGAATACTCGCAAGAACGCGGCCTACGAAGCGGAGGTCAATAGATAGCGCGGATATTCTGACGGCGAGCACGAGTTGCACGACGCATGCAGCCAGACTCGCCAACCCTATGCCGGTCAAGTCGAGCACCGGGCCAAGAACCGCGATGAGGGCAACATAGACGATTGCCCAGGCCAGGTCGACCCGAAGCGCGCCGCGAACATGGTCCGTCGCCTTCATCACCGTTGTCAAAGGCGCGGTCGCGGTCACGATCGGTATGCAAGCGGCCAGCATGATCACGAGCGGAATGGCAGGCGTATAACTGACGCTCGAAACGAGAATGATGAGATCGCGCCCAAATGCACCGATGCTAAACGCCACGAGCACGCCGACCGCCACGCTGAACTTGAGGAACATTCGGGCAATCGAATCGGCATCTCTTGCTCTTCCTTCGACGTGAAGCCGGGTGACCTCCGGCTGGATCGCCGTGTTCGATGCGGCAAGCAGCCGGTTTGCCGATTGTGTGATACGGGCGCCGATGTGAAACAGGGCAATGAGTTCGAGAGGGAGAACCTGTGCCACAACGTACCGGTCGACATCGGTAAAGGCCACTGCCACCAGACTGATCCCCAGCGCACCGAGAAAGTAGTCGCGGTATGCGACACCGCTCGCCGCAGCACTCGCCGCGTCCCGGCCACCGTTCTCAATACCCGTCCGCGCCACCAACCACAGAAACACCGGGATGCCGATACCGGTTGAGACAAGATGCACAACACCGAGAATCCTGAAGATCAGCGCGAGGGACAGGTCATGTCGAGCGATATACATCCACACCAATGTGGCGAGCAATGACAATAGTTCGATAGGCACCTGAACGGTGATCCTGCGCAACCCCTGCAGCCCACCATAGACGATCTGCTTGAGAACAATCCCTAATGTCGTGATCGCAAACCACAGGAGGAGTTCACCGCTGACGACCCCGGGATCCACGAAGGAGAGCAACCACGACCGCATACCATACGCCACAGCACCGAGCAGCGCGAACAAAACGGTCGAGACGACCAGACACACAACGCTCAGACGCATCGCCCGCGCGCCGTCGTTGGCCGATTCGTGTACGGGAAGATAACGTACCAGCAGTTGCGGCAGACCGTTGGCGGCAAGCATCGCCAGCAGGAGCGAAAAACCCCTGAGAGAGGCAAACAAACCAAACGTATCAAGAGCCAGAAAGTTGGACAGTATCTTTATCTGAACAAGAGCGAGGAGCGTACCGAGGATAGCCTGGATGACGAGCGCCATCGCATTCGGCAGAAATCTGGACTCTCCGTGTGACGTGGGGATGCGATCTCTCATTCGCCTGGTTGTTTGATTGAACGCCTGGCAGCCGCAGCAAATCTCAAGGGGATCGAACGCCAACGAAGGACCGGGTACTCGTACCGGGCACCACCGAGCGATTCCTTGTAATCGATCAGCGTGTCCTTGTTCAGGCTGCCTCCGAGGTTATAGCGTTTGTAACCATTGTCGCACGCATGCCGGATACACGAACTATAGAGGAGTGTGCTCGCCTGGACCGATCGGCTGTCTTGTGTCGTCACACCGTTCCACGCAATCACGGTGTCCCCAAAGTAGAAATTCAAGTGACCGCCGAGCAATTCGTCACCCGCCCGCGCGAGAAACAACCGTACGTTGCCACCACCTCTTTGCACCAATTCGACAAACAGCGACTCGGGGTACGCGCGCGGTAGATTCCACTCGTCCGCTCGCTCCCTGTATATCCGGTAATAGCCTCTCACCTCGTCTGCAGAGGCTGTTTGCGCGACCGTAATACCTTCGCGCTCCGCCTTCCTCGTTTGACGCCGTTTTGATTTCTCGAACTGCCCGCTCCACAGCTCGTCGAAGCCAGGTTCCAGATCGATAATGTGCGTCGTCACAGTGTCGCGCGACATCCGTGATTCCGGTAAGCGATTCAGAAAGTCAACCATTGCGACCTCGTGCACATCCATTCTCCGACGCGTGCGTGCAAATCGATCGGCCAGAAGTTTCTCGACCGGGCCTGCCTCGACGGTGACGGGTCCCCCGTAAGTACCAAAGGGCAGAGACAAGCACCTCCGCAAAATACCGCTTCCGGTCACGAAGTATGGTAGATATCCGAGGAGGTTCTCACCGCTTCGTGCGACGAGACACCTGAACTTGAACTGTGGAAAGCTGTTTGTGAGGCACTCGAGCCAGACGCGCGTGTGATAGAAGCTGGCCAGTGGAGACTGACATGCTATCTCATCGAGACCATCAGGGACTCGATCCACGGTTTCTACTCGCATCACGACCTCGAATAATGGGCGGCGATACGGTTTATCGCCCGGACGACATCATCGACGTCGCTGTCACTCATCCCCGGGAATATGGGAAGAGAGAGACACCTGGAGTAGTACGATTCGCAGTTCGGAACATCCGCGGGTCCGTCGAGATATCGCTGAAAGAAACCGTGCTTGTACACCGGGATGAAATGGACCGAACACCCGATGTTCTCGGCGTTGAGCGCCTTCGCGAACCGGTCCCGGTCAATGGTAAGAGCGTCGACATTGAGAAGTATGACAAAGAGGTGCCACGTGTGGACGTTGCCCTTTCCTACCCGAGGCAGCTCGACGCAGGCCGAACCGTCGAGTTGGCTCAGATATCCCTCGGCGACAACGCGTCTGTCCTCCAACAGTTCGTCGATCCGCATGAGCTGAGACAGTCCAAGCGAGGACAGAAGGTCGCTCATATTGAACTTGTAACCAAGGGCCTCCACGTTATAGAACCACGAACCACGGTCGGAATGACGGTTCCAGCTGTCCTCAGACATACCGTGATACGACAGGACCCGGAACTGCCGAGCCAGCTCGTCGTTGTTCGTCGACAGGCATCCTCCTTCGCCGCTGGTCAGGTTCTTTGTGGCGTAAAAACTAAAGGCGGTCGCATCGCCGAATCCCCCTATCGTCTTACCGCCCGCAGCCGCGCCGAAGCTGTGTGCCGCGTCTTCGACGACCCGTATCGAATTCGATTCGGCAAGGCTGATAATTTCGTCAATCTTGCACGCCTGTCCGCCGAAATGAACCGGCATGTATACCTTGGTTTGATTTGTCGTTCGCTTCGCGAACTCTTCGGGCGCGGGTCCAAACGTCTCCATCTCGATATCGGCAAGAACGGGTTTCGCGCCGGTGTGCATAATCGCATGGACCGTCGAAGCGAACGTGAGCGCCGATGTCACAACCTCGTCTCCAGGGCCGACACCAAGCGCGGCCAAAGCAAGATACATGGCAGCGCTGCACGAGTTCACCGACACGACGTTGCGCACACCCAGGTACTTGCGAAGATCCCTCTCGAAAAGCTGGGTCTGGGGGCCCGTTGTCAACCAGCCCGACTGCAGCGTGTCCGTGACACGCTCGATATCGCTTGCGTTGATCGACGGCCGGAAGAAGGGCAGGAACTTCTCTCTTATCGGATCGCCGCCCTCAATTGCGGGTAGTTTGTCACGTCTGTTTCCCAAAGTATACGTCCTCTATCTCCAGCCAATAAATGTTCAAGAGCTCAACTTGGCGTCCGGGATTACAGAGTCCAGAAACGAACGGATCCCGGCCCCGTCACCGCGTTCTGCAAGCTCGCCGAGCCGGCCGAGCACTTGCTGCTGATCCCAGCCGTCCGGCAAGCCAGGACGGGCTGTCAGAATGTAGTTATGGGCTGAGTCCTCGATCAGTTCTCCATCGGCAACAAGATTCTCGTGCAGCTTCTCGCCGGGTCTGAGCCCACTTTGCTTGATCACAATGTCATCTTCCGGCCTCAGCCCGTGCAGGGCGATGAGATCCTTGGCAATCTCCATGATTTTGATCGGAGAGCCCATTTGAAGGATAAAGATCTCGCCACCTTTTCCCATCATCGACGCCTGGATGACGAGCATACAGGCCTCTTTGAGCGTCATAAAAAAGCGAGACGCTCGCGCGTCGCTGACCGTGACGGGCCCACCGGCCCGGATCTGGCGTATGAAAAGCGGCACGACGCTTCCTCGGCTTCCCAAAACATTGCCAAAACGGACCGTGATGAGACGCGGGTTGTCTGCTTCTTCTGCCCCCTCGATCATCAGGTATTCGGCGATCCGTTTGGTTGCGCCCATGACACCCACCGGACGGACGGCCTTATCCGTGGAGATCAGAACCAGCCGCTCGGTTTCCGCGTCACGACAGATCCGAATGATGTTTGCGGTGCCGAAAACGTTGTTCTTTACCGCCTCTTCGGGATGACTCTCCATATAATGGACATGCTTGTGGGCGGCGGTGTGATATACAAACTCCGGATGAAGACGATCGAACACATGCGACAAACCGTTCGCATCGCGTATATCCGCAATGACGGGTGTGATCTTCAAATGAGGATGGGCCGTGCGAAGCTCCTCCTCGATCCGGAACACTTGGTTTTCCCCCCGGCCGAGCAGGTGGATCTCGCTCAAACCAAACCTGGCCAGTTGACGGCAAATCTCCCCCCCGATCGAGCCACCGGCCCCCGTGACCATCACGGAACGTCCCGAAAGCTCTCCACCGATCGCGTCTTCATCGAACTCGACGGTTTCCCGTCCGAGCAGGTCATCCGGGTGTACTTCCCGGATCTGCTCGAGATGAACCGGCCCCTGGATGATCTCGATGAGACCTGGGACGATCTTGAATGTCACACCCGCGTCGCGGCACAGTGCCACTACCCGGCGTACAAACTCGCGAGAGCCCGAGGGGACGGCAATGATTGCCTCTTCGACGTGTTCACGCCGGGCAACGTGCGGCAACTCACCGCTTCCCCCAAAGACGCGGAAACCCTCTATCGTCTTTCCGTGCAGGGTTGTGTCGTCGTCCAGGTATCCGACGATATCCAGTCCGGCTTCCTTGTGCGACTGGATTTCGCGGACCACCATGATGCCGGCCTCACCGGCACCAATTATGATAACGCGTTTTGACATGGCAATTCTGCCCGGACACTCCCGATCTAGCGAATCAACGAGATCGTTCTGACGACCGTGCCCGTGTCCGCCGATATTCGAACCAGATATACACCGCTTGCCGCGAAAAACCCGGATTCCGTCGTCAGATCCCACACCTCGCGTTCATTGGGACGGACGTTTTCCTCCGCGTGGACCAGCTCGCCTTCCAGTGTGTAGATCTCGATGTCGACCGGGCTGTTGTGATTCGCGATCTTCAACATGGTGTGGCCCCGGCGCGGGCGAATCGGGTTTGGGTATAGATAGACCTTTGAAAGATCCGTCGGGCCCGGTTCCAATGACGACAGATCCAGTATAGATAAACCACCCGCGGTTGCAATGTAAAGCAGGTTCTGAGTCGGATGCAGCGTGAGGGCATGACAGAGCGCATCGGCCAGCGCCGACACAACCTTCTTCTGGTCAGGAAAGAAAAGACTCAGTTGCTCCCGCCACGCGGCCTGCGTAGTGAAGGACAAGATCTCGCGCTCATTGTCCCGGCTGATCCGGTTCAGACCCAAATCGGTGGCCACCCAAAGGTTTTCGTCGTGGTCGAGCGCAAGATCCATAACGGCGTTGCTGAGTAATTCGCCCCCCAACCCACGCTTCGCTTGAAACCTTCTGAACAAACCGTTCTCGTATCCATAAACCCCCGCTTTCGTACCCACCCACACAACCCCGTCGCTCCGCACGGTCACGGCGGACACGTCTCCGCCGTCGAAGTCATCGGCGACCGTACCCAAATGGGTCCACACATCGCCCGACAGATCGAAGAGGCTGGCTTTGTCGTACCCTCCGGTTCTCCACTCCCGGACGCCGTCCGATGCGTCCGCAACCCAGACCACCCCCCCGGGGCCAAAAGCGACGTCTGTGATATCGCCCACTTGCATGCCGAGGTTTGTGCTCGTGGGCGTGATGTGCCGCCATTCGTTTCCGTCTTCGCTCAAGATACTGATGCCGCGCCATTCGTCCGGGGCTGTTCCGCCGGGGTCGACAGCGTGCAGAAACCACCGGTTGCCCGCGGGGTCTTCCATTGCCCTATGGTGTCTCAACGATCCCAAACCGTCGCCGCCACCGGATCCGATGTCGTGATGTGTCCAGATATCGTTTTCGTACGAAAGATCCAAACCATCCTCCAGCTGGTCAACCTCTATCTCCGGCACTAACGGCCTCCACAACGAACAGAACCACTTCGATCCTTGCGAATCGGCAAGTAAGGCGAGGTTCGTGGACCGAGTACTCAGATTCGTGTCACCAACGGCGGGGTTGTAGTTGAACCACGTTCCACTCGGTGTCAGTTTGCCAACGCCAAAGCTCGCACTCGACACCCACAACGACCCATCGATATCGAATGAGCTGCGACGCAGGTCTCTGCCCGTTGGCGCGTTGGCGCGCAGATCCCGCACGGTCGTTCCATCAAAAAGGAGAAGGTATCCACCGCGGCCGCGGCTCACCTGGCCGGTTCCCATATAGACCGTCCCATCCACCATGGGTTGAAGTCCGCGGGTCTCGGCCTGGCTGTTGAGCCCGTACTTGTGGAAGATGTGGACAAAGCTATGGGTGATCCACCCGCTGCCGTCGTTTTCGAACAACCGGGAATTCGACGCCGCCCAAAGCTTCTGTCCGCCAAACTTGATCGAGAAGATCGATTCTGTGCCGAGCCCCGCCGGGATCCACGTGCCGCCAGAATCATCGAGATACGCCAGACCAGCGCTGGTACCTACCCACAGTGCGGTGTCGTCTCTGGCAAACACGTGTGCATTGAGACTCGGGAGACCGTTCGATACCTCCTCCGTGAAGCCAAGACGGTCGCGTCTGGCGACACCGTTGTCCGTCGCAAACCACAGGAAGTCACCGTCGACAAAGACGTCCGCGATCTCCTCGCTCGGCAGACTGTCCGTGGGAAACCGGGAACTCGGAAACCCGGCAACGATGAGACCGGCGCCGGCCTTGGTGCCGTAAACAACACTGTCTCCCCAGGCCGTCACCGTTGTTATGCGATCGTCGGCAATCCCATCCCCGGTGGCCTCGAATGTGCTCACATCGAACCCCCCGGGCACGAAGTCGAGCCGGGCAATCCCCAACCGGTCGGTTCCGACCCAAAGCGAGCCCTTGCTGTCGAACGCAAGACACGTGAGAAAGCTCGTTGGAAGACCGATCGTGTTGGTAAACTGTTCGAAGGTCGAGTCGTCGGGTTGGTATACGAGAAGTCCGCCGCTCGTCGCGCAGTAGAGTTCCCCGTCCCTCATGACGATCTCCGAAATGAGGTTTGGGTTGATATGATTGACCCACTCGCTCTGCTGGGCTTCGGCGTCCTCACGCCAGATCGTAGCGATGGCAATGAGAACGAGGAGGTGTCTCGAGATTCGACGGATTGGGCTGATCATTGGTGGTATAGCGCGCACTACCCTAAAGAGGCTGCTTGAGTCTCAGGCTGCGTTTTCTTCCCATTAGAATATTGCCAAACGTCACCACAAGGATCTTCACATCCCTGCCCAACGACCAATTCCTCGTGTAGCTGGCATCCTGTGCCAGAAGATCTTCCAGGGAGATCTCGTCGTAACGCCCGGCTCTCCACAGGCCGGTCACTCCCGGGCGAACGTCAAAACGAAAGCCCGCCTTGGAATCGAGCATATCCGCATGCGACGACGGCATCGGATACGGACCGACGATGCTCAGCTTTCCTGTGACCACCAACCAAAAGAGGGGCGAATTGACGATATCAGAGGGGCCGTTCGAACTCCTTGCATCGGCTACCGGCAACATGAAGGCCTCACCACACAACCCAAGCCTTGACTCTCGAGAGAAAGGTGTCCTCCCGCGAATCGATGCATACATAAAGTATAACACGCTAAACGGCAGCGACACTACCAGAAAAACCACACCGATGCCGATATCAAGCAGTCGTTTACCCAGTTTGTCGATCGCATAACGCGTATCCCTGCGGTAGGCGATCGCCGGACGACCGGCCAGATCGGTCACCTCAGCCTGATGGATAACGAGTCCCGAGAAGTCCGCCACAACAGTGACATCCAGAACCCGTTTGCGCCCCATGACGATGATATCCGTCATCCGGTCCTCCGGCACGGCTCCGGGCAGCAATATGAGTTCCTGAACGCGAAACCTGTCAACAATCTCACCGATCTCAGAGACATCACCCAGGCTCCGTTGATGCTCACCGTCGGTCGCCACAATACCCACAATGTCCAGACCGCTGGAGGCGCCCCCGCGGAGCTCCTGCTCGAGCGCTCTTGCCTCTGAAAGGGCTCCTACGATGCAGACCCTCTTGAGATCGAGCTTCTGAGCGAGCAGCGCCCGGTGAAAACGCCGCAGGAGCGACCGTAGCAGCCAGTCGTAAAGTATGGCGAACGGAACCAGGAACGCGACAACCAACCTCGAGTAGCTCTGAATCTGGCTCAGATAGGTACTGGCCATGAGCAACACGGAGGAAAAGATCACTGCCCGGCCGATGGCGAAAAGCTCGTCCACCCGCGATGTGTCACGTCGGATTCTATACAGACCCAGAACCAAGAACGTGAAAACAAAAAGGATGTTCTGGTAAATCGTAAACTTGTCGTACGCCTGAAGCGGGAACAGCGGCTTCGCAAGAAAATCTCCGAGCGCCAGCCTCGAATAGTACGCCGATAGGAACGCGAGGTTGAACGCGACAAGGTCAGCCCCGAGAAAGAGCGTGACCTTCAACACCTCTCTGTATTTCTTGAGCGCATAGAAAACGGCGTTCCACTTCTCGTAATAACGGATCAAGCTGGCAAGATGCGCCACAAAGGGCCGGTTGAGCACCGACTTTGCACTCTCGCGGGCATGGTCATGGACCACCACGGCCTCCGGGTGATAATAGACGTCCCAGCGCTTCTGCTTCATCCGGTAGCACCAGTCGACATCCTCGAAATACAGAAAGAACCGCTCGTCCATCATCCCGACGGACTCCACCGCTTCGCGCCGAACAAGCATGCACGCTCCCAGCACCCAGTCAACCTTTGCCGTCGTCTCGTGATTAAAATCCAACATGAGATGTTTGGAGATCACCGAGGAGTTTCTGAAGATCCTTCCGAGAGGTGTTCTTCGGAGAAGGAGAACTCTCCAGTTATAAAACCTGCGGCAGGAATACTGGAGGTTGCCGTCGTAGAAAACCAGCTTAGGAGCGACGATACCCGCATCCGGAGTTTTCTCCATGAACTGATAGAGCGTTCTTATCGAATGCTCCCGGATAACCGTGTCGGGATTCAGAATCAGCAAGTATCTTCCACGAGCCCGTTGTATACCCAGATTCACGGCGACCGAAAAGCCGGCGTTTCTCGTACCGGCACTGAGATCGACCCATGGATAACAGTCTTGCACCAACTGAGAAGTGCCGTCGGAACTCGCGTTGTCCACGACAATGACTTCCGTCCGGTCGAACATGCTCTGCTTTTTGAGTGAATCAAGGCAGAGCCCGAGAACCGAGCGGCTGTTGTGCGTGACAATAACGACTGAAACGTCCACGGTGGAATCAGTCTCTCTGAAAGGCATCACGGAGTGATTCAAAACGAAGCTTCCACACCAGAAAAACCGCTTCCCATACGATTCGACGAGACATCTTCGAGGCCCCGCTCGTTCTGTCCACGAAGATGATCGGAA
Organism: uncultured bacterium; assembly: GCA_965372355.1. Classification (GTDB taxonomy): domain Bacteria; phylum Krumholzibacteriota; class Krumholzibacteriia; order WVZY01; family WVZY01; genus CBDVBZ01. The sequence continues at coordinate 51,137 of CBDVBZ010000004.1, forward strand.
TTTCCTTGATCCGGAACTTCTTTCTCCAGACGTAATGGTTCACTTCGATTTGAAAGGAATAGCCGTCACTCTTGATCTCATCGAGGGGGAGGCTCTCGAGAACCTCTCGACGAAAGCACTTGAATCCGCCGGTGGCGTCTTTTAGCGGCATACCGGTGACGAACCGCGTATAGATGTTGGCCCCCACGCTCAGAAAGAGCCTCGATAGAGGCCAGTTCATCACGGTGATGCCGTCGAGATACCTCGAGCCTAGCACGAGGTCCGCGTCCTTGATCGCCTCGAGAAATTCGGGCAACGCACCGGGATCGTGCGAGAAATCAGCATCCATCTCGAACACAAACTGCACAGAAGTGTTCTGCAGCGCCCATTTGAACCCCGCGATATAGGCGCTGCCCAGGCCCAGCTTACTCGGGCGTCGCAGCACGTGCAGTCGGTCGTTCGTCTTGGTCAACTCGTCGACGCGATCGCCGGTGCCATCCGGAGAGTTATCGTCGACAACGAGAACGCCGATGTCGAAATTGAGGCTGAAAATCTTCTCAATGAGCGCATCGATGTTTTCGCGCTCATTGTATGTCGGAACGATTACGAGCGTTTCCAAATCATTCTTCCCCGCAGGTTGAAGACAACGGCAAAAAGCAGTATGCCAAGGGCTGTGGCGAACGTGATAACCGACACCGCCAGCGATTTCTTTAGCAGCGACATGTCGTAACGAAACACGATGTCATGATCGCCGGCGGGCAGCGCCACCGCCCGCAGAACGTGGTTGGCACGGATGATCTCTCCGGGCTCACCATCCACCTCGACCTGCCAGCCCGGGTAATAAATCTCGCCCAACACCATCAGCGCCGGGGACGGCAACGACGCCTGCACCCGGATCTCGTTGAAACGGTACTCCGTTATCTCCGCCGTGGCACCCTCGCGGGACACCGGCTCGATAGACGGGGCCTTCTCGAGAAGCGCGGTCCGCGACACATCGAGGCGCCTGTCGGCCAGCAACGTCTGTAGGGCCTGCGAACCCGGGCGCACCTCGAACCGATCGACAAAGAACACACGCGGCAACGCGTGTGTGTTCTCATAGACGAACTTCTCCCGGCCAGTGCGGTCCATCCCGCGCCACAGCATCTTGAAGACCGGGTCCTCGCCGAGCGGATTCGACGTGACCAGATACCGGACATTGAGCATGTCTGCCATCCGATAGTCGTTTCTCTGAACCGCGATATCAAGAGCATCGATGAACTCCTTGTAGATCGACAGCTTGGCGGGTTGGTAGCCGCCTATCGACGAGATTCCGAAGTTCATGTACCGGTTCGTCTCGAAATCACCAACAACAGGGCGAGACGGATGAAGCATCGGGAAGACGCGAAACCGGCCGCCCTGTTTCTGGAGAAACTCGACCACGGCGTCCGGCTCGAGCACCCTGTTCGAATCATCTACTGACCTTATTATGCTCATCTGCGGATTTCGAAACAGCTTCTCGGGATAAATGATGTGACGGTCCACGAGATAGATATCCAGCATCCCCACACCCAGTACCGCCAGCACCAGGGCCAGTGCGCCGATATGTCGTTTGAAAAAGGCCCAGACCAGCGACGCGGTCACGAGGAACAGTACGGAGAACTTGACAAGATCCGTAAACAGGTGTCCCCCGACGATTCGTGCGAGCTCGAGCTGTTCCCTTACCGAGCGCACGTTTCGGATCCTGTCGGCTATCGATTCGGTGAATCCGCCCGTCCAGTAGCTGTACGTGACGAGAACAATCAGCAGAACGGCCGCCGCTGCGATCGCCGCCCTGAGCGCAGAACGGCTGCCCCTTATGGGATCGTACTTGAGCGCAGCCGATAAACCGATCCCGCAGAGCAGAACCAGCCCGAGCTGCTGAACGATCAACACCATAACAGGCACCCGGAACTTGTTGAAATACGGGAGGAACTTGAAGAGCGGGCCATAGAGCAGGGGAAGATGCTTGCCAAAGGCGACCAGGGTCGTCACGGCCACGACAAAGACGAGAAACCATGTGAAACGCGTTCGCGCGATAAGCACGGCGACGACGGCAAAGAATGCTACGATCACACCCACGTAGTTGGCGTAATCCGTAAAAGGCATGTGCCCGAAATAGTAAAATTTGCCAAACCCGAACGCGAACGGTACCAGAAAACTCAACGTTTCGGCGGGATGAAGACTCCAGTTGGTGGCGTAGTCATAGGTGAGCCCACCTCCACCCGCGGCACCGCGGATCGAGTACTGCGCGTAGTCGTGCACGGGCAGAAACAACACCGCGCTGATACCCAGCGCTCCCAGAACGATGAGGGCCAAAACACCAACGGCACCTCCGACATCCACCAATGCCGCGCGTTTCGCCGACGAGGCTCCACGCTCGTAGGCATCTTTCAGGAATCCGAACACCGGGGGATCGGCTGCGCTCACCCCGCGAAACGCGTCCTTGATCTTGAGCGTCCCGAAAAAGACCACATGCATACCGATCAACGCAAACGTGTAGTAGGAGATCTGAAGATGCGACCTCAAAAACTGAAATCCGAGCAGGACCGTAAGGGCGCTCGCGTTGAGCAGAACACCCTTACCTCTCCATAAACGATCCCAGAAGAACAAGGCAAACGGCATGTACCCCACCGCGCTTGCCTGGCTACCGTGACCGTTGGCCCCTACGGCGACTTGGTTGGGCATCCACATCATCATGACCCCAACGCCTGCCGCTATGAGGAAATTGACCCCACGGCCGATCAGGATTAACCACACGCCGAGCCCCAAGAAGAAGATGTGGAAGAGAAGCCACGTGGTGTTGGGAAACTTGAGCTTTGTGATCAGAAAACCGGTGACTACCGTGATGGGATACACATGAGGGACGTAGGTCATGCTGCCGTAACTCGGCATCCCCGAGAACAGGTGTGGGTTCCACTGAGGGTACTCGCCCTCACTCATTGCTTTTTTGATCGGAGTCGACAGACTGAGCGCCGACTCCACGTCACCGGCCACGAAGAGCTTGTTCTCAAAAACGAGTTCCGGGTACAGCACGCATATGGCGGCGATGAGAATAAAGATCGAGATGAGTGCCTGGTGGACAACGGGAATGCTCGCAGGCAGACCACCTTTCGCGGACGGACGATGGTTGACGGCAGCCGCCTTCTTTTCTGCGGCCCCACCTCTCTTTTTCTTCCTTTTCGCCATAGAGTTGGATCCTTCCGATGATGGTACCACACCGTCATCGGGCCGTAAATCAAGGAATGTACGTGCTTTAACGCTCCTTACCCACGCGCCGGTTTCTCGGCCAGGCCGCACAGGATCTCCCGACATCGCCCCCAGGAAAACCGGTGTTTCGCCTTCGCGATCCCGTCTTGCAACCGTTGCGCAGTACCATCGCGGAAGAACTCGAGCATCGCCCCGCTCAGAGCATCCGGGTCACCCGGTGTCACGACGTAACCCGACACTCCATCCTCTACGACATCGGGTAATCCACCGACCCGCGTGACGACAACCGGCCTGTCGAATCCGAACGCTATCTGCACGATTCCGCTCTGCGTCGCGGAGAGATACGGCAGCACCACAACATCGGCGGCCACGAAGTATTTCTCGACTTCCTCGTTCGGCACATACTGGTCCACCATCCGCACGCGGTCTCCGATCCCCAGACCCTCGATCTCGCTGACGTACGGCTGCCTGTCCTCGTAGAATTCGCCGACGATCATCAGCGTGGCCTCGATCTGCTGAATGGTTTTGGCGAAGGCCTGAATTAAAACCCGGAGACCTTTATAGGGGCGGATCAGTCCAAAAAAGAGAATGACCCGACCATCGACTCCAATCTCCCGGCGCGCCGTTTCCCTCGTATGCCGGCCTTTGTTGAATATGTCATAGATCGGATGTGGATGGACATCCACGACGGCACCCTTTTTTATGCTTAGGAGGTTGCGACGATCCTCCTGCGATTGGACGAGGAAACGGCTGACCTGAGAGAACCCCAACCGGATCAGAACCGTGTCGATCAACGATTTCTCGTGGGGCAACACGTTGTGACACAAAAAGGCGACTCTCCGCTTCAGCGATCCGCCGAGAAGCAGAATGATCACGGCATAGGCGACGGCAAAAAACGGATGCCACCACTGAAATACGATCAGATCGGGTCGATAAGATCTCATCGCTTGAGCGGCGCTCCAGAACGACAACGGATTCATCGTGTCAATGAGACGCCTCGAGGGCACATCGAGCGGCTCACCACTCGTATCGAACTGCGTCTTGCCGGGGAATAGGAATGATGGATAGAGTCGTTTGAAATTCACCACCAGAACATCGTGGTGCTTACCAAACTCCTCTGCAAGCACGGATGTGAAGTGTGCGATCCCGCCGCGATACGGATAGACAGGTCCGACGAGACAGACCTTTTTGATCATGGCGCTTGCCCGCCTCCAAGGGGCAGCCCGGAGTCGTGCGTGAGGTGTTCGCGCAGGGTGTAGGTGGCTTCCTGGGCGCCGCGCGCCGTGATCAGCTCAGCGAGTAGCCCGATCGAGCCGATCTGAAGCGCCACGATGATCAGAACAAAACCCGCGAGCATGATCGGCCGAACCCTCAGGCCGACGCCACCAATGTACTGTATGAGAAAGATGATCTGAGGTATGGCTCCGATTACGAACAGAACGAATGCGATACGTCCAAAAAAATGAAGCGGTTTCAACGCTCGTCGCGTGATGAACATCACTGTGACGAGGTCAAAGAACCCATTCAGAAAACGCTCGCCACCGTACTTGCTCCGACCGTACTTGCGTTTGAAATGCCGGACCTGGATCTCATCGACCTTGAACCCTTCCCAACCGGCCAGAACGGGTATAAAGCGATGCAGCTCTCCATACACCGCTATGGATCTAGCCACTTCCCCTCTGTAGGCCTTGAGTCCGCAGTTGAAATCGTGGAGGCGAAGACCGCTCATGACGGAAGTGACGAAATTGAAGAACTTGGACGGCAACCTCTTCGTCCACGGATCTTGTCTATCCATTTTCCAACCCGACACCAGATCGGCGCCCTCGTGGAGCTTATTGATCAGCGCGGGTATCTCAGCGGGGTCGTCCTGAAGATCCGCATCCATCGTGATGATGATATCGCCCGTGGCCTCCTTGAATCCCACCGACAGCGCGGCCGATTTGCCGTGATTGCGTCTAAAGCTCAGGACTTTGACCTTGGGAGAACGCTCATAGAGATCGCGCAGAATGAGGAGTGACTTATCCACGCTGCCATCGTCGACAAAGATATACTCGTAGTCCACCCCGATGCCTGTCATCACGGATTCGAGGCTTTCGAACAGCTCAGGGAGGCTTTCTTCCTCGTTGTAGAGCGGGATCACCACGGATATCATTTCGACCTCCTAATCACCGATCAATCGCTTGAGTGTGGCCTGCAGCCACTCCGTCTCCATCGCGAGGCCTTCCTCCACCGTCGTCTTTGGCGCGTATCCAAGCTCCCCCCTGGCCAGACTGATGTCGGCATACGTGTGAGTGACATCCCCTTTTGCCCGGTCTTCGTATCGCACGTCCAGACCCGTGGGAAGTATTCCGGAGATGATGTCGAGCGCGGCATTCAATGCGATCCGTGTGCCACCCCCCACATTGAAAACGCTCTCTTCCCCATCGTATTCCATGGCGAGCGTACAAGCCTCAACGATATCGGAAACGAACGTGAAATCCCTCGTCTGAGTACCATTGCCAAAAACCGTAACCGGTTGTTCGTCCAGACCGGCTCGGATAAACCGATGAAACGCCATATCGGGTCGTTGTCTGGGCCCAAACACGGTGAAGAACCTCAGAGCCACCACCGGCAATCCGAAGTTGCTCCGGTACAGCAGGCAAAGCGCCTCGCCGGAGAGCTTGGTAACACCGTATGGGGAGACGGGGCACGTCGGATGGGTCTCGGACATGGGAAGCTCCTGGGTCTCCCCATAGACTGAGCTCGAGCTCGCATACACAAAACGTCTGACACCCTTGTTTCGCGCCGCCTCGCACAGTCGCTGAGTCGCCCGTATATTGGCGTCGACATAGCTGTCGAACAGGCTGTCCCAACTGTCCCTTACACCGGCCCACGCCGCGAGATGAAAGACGTAGTCGACTCCCTCGAGAATGCCGTCGAGATCGAGTTCGTTGAGATCGCCCTCGATCAGCGAGAAACCCTTCTTCTTCTCAAGACTGTTGAGATTCTCTCGTTTGAACCGGACATCGTAGTTCGCGCAGAGCGAATCGACACCGACGACGTCGAGGTCCTTTGCCAACAACGCCTCAGTGAGATGCGAGCCGATAAACCCTGCAGCACCGGTTACGAGCGTTTTCATAGGCGTCCATATTCGCCGATTGCGCCGCCGCGACGCCGGCCTGACTCAGGTTACTGGTTCTCTGGAACCGAATCTTGCGTCTGTGTGCTGCGATCCAGGAGCTTCTGTCTGGATCTTATCATCGAATCGTCGTTGGGGTGACGCGCGATCCAGTTGTCGACAAAGCGCAGCGCCCGGTCAACGCGATTGTACCGCATGCATATCGCTGTTGCGCTCACAACCGCGTCTCTGTGGTCGGGACAGTACTCTATCATCGCCTCTATCGTGGCAAGCACTCCTTGAAAATCCTCGATCCGCTCCTGCACACCCGCGAGACGATAGCGCACGTCGCAATCGTAGGGATCCTCTTCGATCTTGTCTCGGTAGTACTGTACTGCTCGGGTCGTGTCACCGCTCTCGAGGTAGTACCAGCCCAGCCACATCACAACGGGCGTCAAACCCGGCGAGATCTGCTCGGCCGCCTCCAGGTTCTTGATTGCCGCTTCGTAATCCTGTGCGCGGTATTGCATAAAACCGAGCTGGGTAAACGCTGCCGCATAGTTCTGAACCAGGCGATGCACAAATGGCGGGTGATAAATCGATTCATCCCGCTGGTAGTCCTCGTCGAGCAGCCCCAGATAGCTGTAGTTCTGCCAGACGTTCTCTTCGAGTTTTGCAAGATTGACCATGTTCTGCCCCTTGCGGGGAACAACACGGTAGGCCAACCCCTCCATCTCGAGGAACTCACGGTAGGGCTTGTAAATATTCGGTGGGATCGTGACGGCAAAGTAGATCGGCTTCTTGTTGCTGTTGTATTTGAGGATGTGCTGCACGCCAATATCCCTGACGAGGATCCAGCTGCCGTCCTTGGTTTTGATCGGGCCCAAACGCGCGAGCTCGGCATCGGTCCAACGAATATTCACCTTTGGCTCATTGTCCCTCAGCTGCTTTATGTACCACGGCGTGTTTAGAAGGCTCAGGTTTACCACACGCACATCGGCGCGGTACTTCTCGACCTCCTGGATATACCAAAGTGGAAACGTGTCATTGTCACCGTTTGTAAAGATGATCCCATCTCGGTCCAGTCCCACCAGCATGTTCTTCGCGTACTCGCTGCATACGAAGTCGGCGGAGCGGTCGTGCTGAAAGAAGTGAGCCCGAAGCGTGAACGCTGGAAGAACCAGAAATATAACGGCGGGCACGACAGCGGATGCCATACCGGTAACACCGACGCGAGATGCGAGACGCCGAATCTCGGACAGCAGGCTCGCCGCTCCGATCGCGATGAAAACGGCGAAATAGTAGAACGCGGGCAGATAGAAGTAGTCTCGCTCACGAACCTCCGCGTCGGAGAAGTTGAGATAAACGATCATGCCGAGGCTCGTCACCAGGAATGTCGCAAACAGTATGACAAATGTCTTCCGGTGCTTTGCATAGTGATCCACCATACCCCAGATACCCAGCGCCAGCGGGATCACCGACCCGATATTCAGTCTACCAAGATAGACGGTCGCCATCTTGAACTGATCCTGGAGGTATTCGTTGAAATGCTGGAGCTGAAACCCAAAAAACGAGGATTTGCGCTCAAAGACGTTTGGCGGCGGGTACTGTTCGCGCCTGAGCACCGCATACAAACCGCGCCAGGTTTCCGGGTCCGCCTCGTCGATGGCGGGGTTGTGCCCCGAGCGAATCTTGAGATACAGGTGCACCGAAATCCCGAGAATGAAGAGCGCGCTGCAAATGATGGCGAATTTTGATTTGGACTGTGCGAAAAAGACCGCCAGCGCGACCACGAAGAGCGCGATGAGGGTAAGTGTGATCTGACCGTTCCTGTAGAGCGTCGCGTCGGCCACAAAGATCGCCACGCCCGCGCAGGCAAGCAAAAACTGCGTATTGCTGAACGACTTCTCCTTCGTCATCAGGATGACCAGGAAAACCCCCGAGAATGCCAGAATCGTTCCCAGGTGAAGACCGACGGTCAGCGCGAGCAGATAGAACAGAAGATAGACATATGAGACCGATTTCGGTCCCGTCGGGTTGTCCGCCCATTTGAGGGCCAGCCACGTCATGAAACCCATCACGAACACGCTCATCGCGTACACTTCGGATTCCGTCGAATTCGCCCAGTACGTGTGACTGAACGTTAGGAAGAGCGCGCCCACCGTCGCCCCGGCCACCCTGATCAAGGCGTCTGCCGCCGTGGCGCACCTCCCCATCATGTAGTCGAGGAAGCGAATCGCCAGCAGATACACCATCAGCACGCCGAGGCTGCCGGCAACCACCGATATGAAGTTCACCTTACCGGCGATCGAAAACGGCAGTGGAAGCATCGTAAACACCCTCCCCACTAGGACATAGAGCGGCGTCCCGGGTGAGTGTGGCACACCGAGTGTGTACGCGCTGGCAATAAACTCGCCGGCATCCCAGAATGGCGCGCTGGGAGCCATGGTTCTCATATAGAGAAACAGGCTGAGCACGGCCGTAAACACAGCCCCGACAAGGAAATACACCCGAACAACGGGGTCCGCCGGCGCCGGCCTGGGTTGTGGCTCGGCCCTGGGGGCCGGCCGCGGTTTCGTTGATTTCTGCTTTTTTGCCATGAAGTTACCGATGCGGGGGTCGTTCCAAACCTGACTATTCTAGTGTTTTCTCGCGATAAGGTTCCGCAAAAACCGGACCGATTCGAATGCTATAAGCTACCCCAGCTAGCAGATCGGATCAACAGCTAAATGGTGGAGGCATCGGCCCTTGGGTTGGACATCTCGCGCCTACGGGCTAAAAAGAACGCAAAACCGAGCAGACTAATCGAGACCGAGATCAGATAGGTCAGGAATTCTATCGCGAACGCATCGGTCCGTCCGATCCCTGCCTGCGCAAAGAGCAAGATTCCCAACCCCTCCCTGACACCAAGCCCGTTTATCGTGATCGGGGGTATCATGGCCAGACCCAGCACCGGCACAAAGACGAAAAACAACCCAAAGACCACGGCGTCGATCGGCACACCCAGCGCGACCGCCGCGAGAACGTGCGTCATGACCCGGAGGAACTGGATGACCAGCGACAGGAGAATCAGCCTCAGAACGAGCCACCGCCTGCTCTTGAACTCACTCAGGCCATCGAATATCCATCCCGCCCGTTTGTCGACCGACAACGGGCGAATCAGACCCACGAGCCGTCTCAGAAGTGTGCCCAGTGGCTTGATGAAATAGAAGCCCACCAACGGCATCATGCATCCGAGAAACACAATCAGGTAGACGGCTACGGTCCCGCCCGGCCAGAACGCCGTGCTCAGCAACACGGCCGCAACGGCCAACAGACAGAGGCTGAAAATCCCGATAAAGCGATCCATCAGTGTGACCGCCGTCACCCGATAGACGTTGCTGCCTATTCGGCTGACATCGTAGATCTTCATCGCGTCCCCGCCGATATTCGCCGGCAGGAAGTTGTTGAAAAACAACCCCACGAAATAGAAGCGAAACGATTGCGGAAAAGTCAGTCGAACGCCCGATGCGACCAGAAGGAAATGCCACTGGAGTGCGCCGAGGACGTTACTCACAAAGAAGACGAGGATGGCAAGCGCCACGGTGGCTCGATCGAGGGTCCGCACGAGGGCGAACAGATCCTCGAGCGATATCTTGCTGACGAGAAAAATCAAGAGCCCGGCGCTTACCAGGAGCTTGACCAGGAGCTTTGCTAACGGACCGGGCGCCTTCATCCAGCGGACCCAATCTGACCGAGAAAGACACGCTCCATTTCCGCGGCCGTCCGGTCCCACGTCAACGATCCCGCCCATTGGACCGCCTTGCCGCTCATCTCCTGCCACTTGTGCTTGTCCCTGAGCAACTCGAGAGATTTCTCGGCAAACGCCCGATCGTCTCCGTACTCCACCAGATAACCGGTCTCCCCGTCCTTGACGGAGTCTTGAAGCCCCGGACGGTTGCTCGCGACGACAGGGACGCCACAGGCGTTGGCCTCGACGACGGTGAGTCCCCAACCCTCCTTTGGGCTCGCGTTGAGAAAGAGATGCGCCTGGTTAAGCACCGCCACCAGTTCGTTCGTCTTTACCACACCGAGGAATTTTACCGAGGTGTTCAAACCCATCTTCTCCACCAGATCGACGAGCTCGTCCACCCCCGGTCCGCCGCCAATGATAAACAGCCGGGCGTTTGGCAGCTGTTCCCGGATCCGCGCGAAGGCCTTTATCACGACATCGATCGACTTGTATTTTCGGATTCGCCCAAAGTGAACGATGGTCGGATCCGAATACCGGTCGAGACCCTCGATCCGCCTGTACGTGTCGTGATCGAGTCCGCACAGGACAACATCGATGCGCTCCGCCGCGATGCCCCGCCTAATCAGGTCTTCCTTCGTACTCGGGCTGATTACGGCGAACTGACAGTTTTTGTAAACCGCAGGTATCAGTCGTTCCCATAGATAGACGTAGCTCGCAAGCACGGCATTCGTCTCGCGGTAGATCGTGGTGCCGAACAGATGCGGGATAACGGGAAGCACCCGGGTGCGTGTCAGTGCGGGTAGAAAAAACGGGATCTTGTTTATGTCCTCGATGATGAGATCGACTGGGTTCCGTTTGATAAATGACCTGACGTGAAACGGCAGAACGAAGTTCGCGTTGTACCAGCTGCCCTTCCTGATAACACGGATACCATCGCACAAATCCGTCTCCTCACAACCCGGGAATCCGGTCGCGAACATTGTCACCTCGTGACCGTTCTTGACCATCCGCGTGAGGATTTCGTGGAGATGGACTTCGGCTCCGCCGGCATCCGGGTTCTTGAGGTCCCGCCAGTTCACAGCTACAAATTTTGCCAAGCCACCCTCCCGCTATTTCTTGATCGCGATACAGCCAATGACCATGGCCGTATTCGTGCGTAGTTTCTCCGGCACAGCCGATTTGACCGTTCCGTGAAGGCCTTGGAACCAACGGGGTTTCAACGGGTACATCGGCATCCGCAGACCGGTCTTGAGCAGGATTCGCCGAATCCCCCGGTACCATATCGGCGGCGACGGGTTGTGTCCATAGACCCCCACAACCTGCATACCGCGCTCCTCCACCAGGCGGCACAGCTGTGCCACCGAGAATTCGGTCTCCCAACCGGCGAACCACCGGCCCAGAAAAATCAGAATGTGTTTCAAAACGGTGTAATAATGATAACGCTGCGGCACATCGACGAGGAGCACACCACCCCTTTTCAACACCCGTACGTGATCGTCCAGCATATCGCCCGGGTTGCGGAAGTGCTCCAGCAGTCCCTGGTGAAACACAACGTCGAGCGACTCATCCAAAAACGGGAGATCGAACGCGTCGCCGCACACGATTCGTACGTTGTGCCGCACCGAGCGGCTCATCAGTGTTAGCGACTTCTCGCTGTAGTCCAGCGCATAGGTGATCGCGTCCTGCGACGCGATTTTGTCCGCGTCACGTCCTGTTCCCGCGCCGACCTCGAGAACTTTTCGCCCGGCCAGATCCATGTACTTTGTCAGGTTCTCGACGATTCGGTCATCGGTACCGTATACATCCTCGAGATCGCTGGAGGCTTCCCAGAAGTCATCCCAATGCTTTTTCTCTGAGGAACGTTTCATCGGTGAGACGTCGCCAGGCTAGTAGCCGCGTCGCAATCGGTCCGCCAGCATGGGAGGCAGCCCCGCATCGAGGATTTTTGCCGCGGCCCGATCTACATCATACTCGACCCTGTGTATGTTGATTGATTTTGATTCGCTGTCGTAGACAACGTAGGCAGACCGCGCGTCTCCATCCCGTGGCTGACCCACGCTGCCGACGTTTACCATGATCTTCTTGTTCGCGTTGACCCTGACGCTATCCTCGGGAGCCAGCGGGACCACGGAACCGTTGTCAGTGTGTACGGCTGGGAAATGGGTATGTCCAATAAAGGCAAGTGTCGGTTTCATCGCGTGAAATGCGTCTGCCGCTTCCAGAGGCTCGACGACGTAGACCCATGCCTCCGGTCTGAAAGGCGACGAATGCACAGCCACGAACTCCGAGTCGACATCAATCAGCATTGGTAACGTTCGCAGATACTCCCGTCCGTTCTCCGTGAGGTTGGCCTCGCTGTAAAGAATCCCCGCCCTCGCCACGGGGTTGAACATCTCCCGCTGTGACGGATCGATCACCGCCGCGTCGTGATTGCCCAACACGGCCCGAGCCCCGGGAAGCGAGACAAACTTTTCCACACACTCACTCGGGTTGGCACCATATCCAACAAAATCGCCCAGACAGATTATCTCGTCGACGTTCCTTTCCATCGCGTCGGAAAGTACCGAGGTTAGCGCCTCGAGGTTGCTGTGAATGTCGGATATGATCAAGTATCTCAATTGGTGTCCTGCCTGAACATGTGCACGAAGTGGTCGAGCACTCCATTTACAAACTGTCCGGCGTCCCGCGAGCTGAAGGTGTGTGCGATCTCGATCGCCTCATTGATGATGACCTTCGACGGCACATCGGGGAAATACAGGATTTCGGCCAGAGCGAATCTGATGATGCTCTTGTCGATCAACGACACTCGCTCGAGGTCCCAGTTGATCAGCCCTTCGCGAATCTTCTCGTCTAGCTCCGCGAGGTGCTCCTGCGTTATTGTCAACAGGGCGCTTGCGTACTCGACCGTTTCCTGGCCCGAGGATCTTCGCTCCACCTGCTCCCCCAGGATCTCCTCCCACGACAGATCCGAGAACTCCGCCTCGTAGAGCACCTGGAGAACGATCTCTCTCGCCCTTCTTCGCTTGCCCACTTTCACGCTCAGCCTTCCCACAGGTTCATCATCTCGACCAGCGCGAGAGCGCTATCCCACCCCTTGTTGCCCTTCCTGCCACCGGCGCGAGCCATCGCCTGGTCTGTATTCTCGGCGGTTACCACTCCATACGTAACCGGGATAGAACAGCTGGATGAAACCTCGGCTATGGAGAATATCACCGAGTCGCAAAGGTTGTCGAAGTGATTGGTTTCACCACGAATTATCGCTCCCAAACAGATCAGACCATCGTATTTCCCCGCGCTGCCGAGCTTGCGCGCCATCTGCGGCACCTCGAACGATCCCGGCACCCAATATACATCAACGTCCGAAGAGTTGACGCCGTGTTTGATCACGCAGTCAACGGCGCTGTCGACGAGGCGTTTGGTTACGAAATCATTGAACCGCCCGGCTACGATTGCAACTTTTTTATCCGCGCCGTTGAGATCGGCCTCATGGATGTTTGGCGCCACCATTACTCCTTGCGGTCCGTTCCGTTCAACCGCTCCGCTTCGGGGAGACCGTGAAGAATATGGCCGAGTTTGTCGCGTTTTGTCGCCAGATAACGGATGTTGTTCCGGTTGGGCTGAACTTCAACCGCCACGCGTTCGACGATCTCTATCCCGTAGCCCTTCAACCCCACGACCTTCTTTGGGTTATTCGTGAGCAACCGCATTTTGCGTACCCCCAGATCACGCAGAATCTGTGCCCCGATGCCATAGTCGCGGAGATCGGGTGCAAAACCGAGTTCCTCGTTCGCCTCCACCGTGTCACGGCCCTCGTCCTGTAGTGCGTACGCACGGATCTTGTTCTCCAGGCCAATACCCCGTCCTTCCTGCCGCATGTAGAGAAGCACCCCTTTTCCGGCGCGCTCGATCTGCATGAGCGCCCTCTCCAGCTGGAGGCCGCAGTCACACCGCAACGACCCAAACAGATCTCCGGTGAGGCACTCCGAGTGGACCCGGACGAGGATAGGCTCCTCGACGTCGATCTCACCCTTGACCAGCGCCACGTGCTGGGAGTTGTCCAGACGGTTCACATAGAGGTGAAGCATAAAAGTTCCATAGTTGGTAGGCAGGGTGGTGCTGGTCCTGTGTTCGACCAGTTTCTCGTGTTTCCTGCGATACTCGATTAGATTCTGAATCGTGAGAATTTTGAGGCCGTGCTCCTCCGCCATGCGCTCGAGCTTTGGCAAACGCGCCATATGTCCGTCATCATCCATCACCTCGCAAAGCACTCCAGCAGGATCGAGACCGCACAACGCCGCGAGATCCACGGATGCCTCGGTGTGACCCGCGCGTCTCAAAACTCCTCCGGGAAACGCAGCGAGCGGGAAAATGTGCCCGGGACGCGCGAAATCCTCCGCTTGCGCATCCGGGTCGATTGCGGCACGGATCGTTTCCGCTCGGTCGAACGCACTGATACCTGATGTTGTTCCCTCTATGGCGTCTATCGACACGGTAAACGCGGTTCCCAGTTTGGCCGTATTCCTCGCCACCATCGGTCCGAGATCGAGGGTGTCTAGCCGTTCGGGGGTAAGCGCCAGACAGATCAGCCCACGCGCGTGCTTCGCCATGAAGTTGATCTTGTCCGGTGTGGCCTTCACCGCAGGCAGGATCATATCCCCCTCGTTCTCGCGGGCCTCGTCATCGACGACGATGACGATGTTGCCCTGCTGCATCTCTTTAATTGCCTCTTCTATGGTGCAGAAAACGCTCATCATTCCACCTCTCTGTAGCACCAGCACCCGGCGGCTCTCTGTAGCATCCGCTGGCTCTCTGGGGATATCCACGGGATGTCACTCCGACGCTTGCTCCCCTTGGATGTTCATCAGGTAATGTCGTACATACTTGGCTATGATATCGATTTCCAGGTTCACCGGTGTGCCGGGCTCGTACTCGCTGACTATTGTTTCCTGCAACGTGTACGGGATGATCGTAATCGTAATCGTCCTGCCCGATCCAACCCCGGCGATCGTCAGACTCACGCCATCAACGGTTATGGACCCTTTTTCAACTGCGTATACAAAAATTTCCTCGGGCATCTCGATGGTCAGGAAGCGGTCACTGAGATCCTTGCCTCCTGGATTCTCCCGGCCGACCCTTTCGAAGGCCACAACCCGACCCATGCCATCGACGTGACCCTGCACGATGTGTCCCCCGAGCGCCGTGTCGGGCGTCGCCGCCGGTTCCAGGTTGACGGGGCTTCCCTCGTCGATGCTCCCGAGCGTGGTTCGGCTGAGCGACTCTCCCACGGCCGTAAACGCAAACGTGTCGTCGGCGACGGATTCTACCGTCATGCAAGCGCCGCTCACCGCGATGCTGTCACCGGGCGACAGCCGCTTCGCCAACTCGGTCGCTGAAATCGTGAATGTGTGACCAGCCGGGTTTTCCACCCGGCTCACCACCCGACCCATCGAACGTATTATTCCAGTAAACATTCAATCACCGTCCCTCAACCAGACAATCGGTTATTCCTGTGTAGGTTTTTCTCTTCAAGTAGCTTATCAAGACATCCTGCCCAAAGCTCTCCACACCGGCCAGAACCGCGTCACCCGGGTCGACGAGCGAGTTGACCAGAGTCACACCTTCCGGACCAAAAACTCCCGGGGACACGAACAACCGCAGGGCATCCCATGTCTCGCTCCCAAGGAAGCTCGTCAGCACATCTGCGCCACCCTCGACAAGGATGCTCGAGATACCCCACTCCGTCATCGTCTTTATCGCCAGTGTCTCGTCGACACGGTCGCCGCGTTTGTCACATCGAAGCACGGCGCCGCCACCGGCCTCGATCGCCCGAAACTTGTCGCCCGCTGGCTCCTCTCCGGTGATAACCAGGAAGCGCCGCCCTTCCTCCAGCCACCGGTAATCCGCCGGAAAACGAAAACGCGTATCCAGCACGACCGGCGCTGGATTCTGAACACCGTCGAGCGTTCGACAGTCGAGGCGCGGCCGGTCGACGAGGAGTGTGTTGATGCCAATCAGCACTCCCTCGTGCGTTGCCCGGAGACGATGGACAAAGACCTGCGACTCCATCCCGGTAATGCTGTCCCGCGCCCCGGGCCGTGACGCGATCCGTCCGTCCCAAGTCGACGCCACCTTGATCGTCACGGCGCAACCCAGGTTCATCATCCGCTTGAAATACGGCAGATTAAGGAGAATCGCCCGTGCCGCTCGGCGACCGACATCCACCCGGATTCCCCGTGAGCGGAGCGCTTCGATCCCCAGACCGTCCATCCGCGGATCGGGATCGGCCGCGCACACAACGACCCGCTCGACACCACTGCCAATGATGCGGCCGACACAGGGTGGCGTCTTGCCCTGATGGGTACACGGCTCGAGTGTGACATACAACGTCGCACCCCGTGCCCGCTCCCCGGCCCGGTCCAACGCCACGGTCTCGGCGTGGGCCAGGCCAAAGGCCTCGTGATAACCTTCGCCCACGATCCGGCCATCTCTTGCGACGACGGCCCCAACCATCGGGTTCGCCAGCGTCTTACCGGACCCGAGCCACGCCAGATCGATCGCCCGGTCCAGATAGAAATCATCGACCGTCGACGAAACGCTCGGCGTCGAGGGTCCTGATCCCTCTGGCAGAATTCGGTTCATTCGTTCCACCCGGCGTCAGGAGACGCCAGTTTACAAGTACCTGGGCAATGTGTGTGGAAAACTGGGGGTACGAAGAAAGCTCGACCCACGCACAACTCCGCGCGAGGGCCCGCGAGTAGCGGACACATCCGTGCAACAAACCTTCTCCCATCCAGACTTTAACTGTCGGCTCCGTGATTCCAACGGATCAGTGAGCGCATGCGCTCACTCGCGGGCTTTGACCGCCGGTGGGGACTTTCACCCCGCCCCGAAGGTTTTCTCACGTAATATATTACGCCGTTCCGCGCCAATGTCAAGCCCCCTCGGGGCCCGTCAGGACGGACACGGGGCACGGCGAGCGCTCGAACGGATATTTCGAGCAAGCGCCGAGTCCGGCGCGCTGTCGCCAGCTTGGCGGCCGAGCGGACCCGGAGACAGCCTGGAGATGGCCACGTACGCCACGAGCGAGGTCGCGGCGAGCCCTCTTTCAGAGGACAGGCGAGACATGAAGCGAGGGTGGCTCGCCGTGTCCCGTGCGCCGAGACTAGCCGGAGAGGAGGGCGTCTACGAAGTCGGGGGCGGAGAATTCGGAGAAGTCGTCGACCGATTCACCGGCGCCGATGAATTTGACGGGGATGCCAAGGACTTGTTTGATGGCGATCACCATCCCGCCCTTTGCCGTGCTGTCGAGTTTCGTAAGAATGATGCCGTCGGTCTCCACATTCTTCGCAAACTCCCTGGCCTGGTGGAGGCTATTCTGTCCGAGCGTGGCATCGAGCGTTAGATAGGTATCAATCGCATCGTCGCTGAGAACCTTTCCGCAGACCCGCTTGATCTTCTTGAGTTCCTCCATCAGGTTGGTGCGCGTGTGCAACCGTCCCGCCGTGTCAATGATCACATAGTCCAGGCCTCGAGCCTTTGCCGCCGTGCAGGCGTCAAAGGCAACTGCCGCCGGATCGGAACCCTCGTCGTGTCCGATGATCTCCAGACCGAGCCGTTCCGCCCACAGGCTCAGCTGATCCTTCGCCGCCGCGCGGAATGTATCACCGGCGGCCAATAGCACTTTCTTGCCCTGCTTTTCGTAGTGCCTTGCAAGTTTCGCGACGCTCGTCGTTTTGCCGACTCCGTTCACACCGACAACAACAACGGCCCTCGGCCAGGACGTGACCGCCGCCCCGTCATCATCACCCTCACCGAGGAGCCGGAGAAACTCATCCCTCAAGAACTCCATGTGATCCGTGCGATCGCGGCGCGACTTGAGATCATCCATAAAACGCTCACACGCCTCGACACCAATGTCCGACCCGAGCAACAGTTCTTCGATCGTATCCTCGTCCTCCTGGCTGAGCGCCGATCCTCGGCCGAAGACCCGGATCAGGGGAGACACGAGGCTCTCCCTCGTCTTTCGCAACTTGGATTTGAGATCAAACATACGACTGTGAGGTTAGGCGGGCACCTCTTCGGGCGCTGGTTCTTCCGCGGGCGAGCTCCGGCGGGCAACTCCCATGTCCTGGAATTCGTCAACATCACCGATGTGCACAGACACCATACGCGAGACACCAGGCTCCTGCATGGTTACACCGTAGAGGTGGTTTGCCGCTTCCATCGTCTTTTTGTTGTGCGTGATGACGATGAATTGCACTCGATCGGTGAACGACCGCAGCATGTTGATGAACCGCCCGATATTCGCGTCGTCCAGCGGTGCGTCCACCTCATCAAAAACGCAGAACGGACTCGGTTTGACGAGATAGATAGCAAATAGCAGCGAAAGCGCAACGAGCGCGCGCTCGCCTCCGGACAGGCTGGAGATATCGTGAAGCCTCTTGCCCTTGGGGTTGGCCACCAACTTGATATTCGCTTCGAGGGGATCGTCCGAGTCAACAAACTGGAGATCCGCCTCTCCGCCGTCGAATAGAATCGAGAACGTCTTCTTGAAATTGTTCCTCACAAGCTCGAATGTTTCGTTGAGCCGACGCCGCGCCTCTCTGTTGATTCGGCGGATCGCCTGTATGAGCGCATCCTTGGCCTCGTCGAGATCCTGCTTCTGTTTGGTCAAGAAATCGAAGCGCTCCTTCTTTGCCTCGTACTCCTCGAGGGCCAGCATGTTGACCGGGCCGATCGTCTCCAGCTTGTGCCTCAACGTGGCTAGCGCATCATCATCGAAATCTTCCCACTCGGAAGCGTCGAACAGACCACGGTTCTTTACATACGGCTCCAGATCCTGATCAAAACTATCCCTGGCCTTTTCCAGGAGGCTCAAGATTCGAGTATCGACGGTCGCCAGCTCGAGGTCACATCGTTGAAGATTCTCTTTCTTCTCGTCGCGCTGTGTTTTCAGCTCCTTGAGCTCTTTTTCGATTCCCTCCGCTTGCTCCTTCACCACATCGTAGCTGGACTTGACCTCCTCGATCTCCTTCTCGATGGTCTCAACTCGCCCGTGGTGCTCGGCGATCTCGCTCTTAGAGCCTTCGATCTCGGACTCGGCGGAGGTTATCTCATCGCGGCAACGACTCGCATCCTCCTCGCGCGTGCGTATCAATTCATTCAGCTCGCCGTCGAGCATCTCCGCGTTGTTCAA
Organism: uncultured bacterium; assembly: GCA_965372355.1. Classification (GTDB taxonomy): domain Bacteria; phylum Krumholzibacteriota; class Krumholzibacteriia; order WVZY01; family WVZY01; genus CBDVBZ01. The sequence goes on from CBDVBZ010000004.1 coordinate 70,367, forward strand.
CTTCTCCCTGGCCATGGCAATCTCACCGGTGGTCGTCGCCACCTCGAGCCGCAGCTCGGAGGTCACGCGGGCGAGTGCTTCCTTCTGCTTCTCGAGTTCGTCCACGCGGCCCTCGAGGCCAATGAGCTCCTCATCCGTCGGCAGGTCTCTGTTGGCATCCTCGGGATCCGGTTGTGAGGCCAGACTCGCGAGAATCTCCTCGATACCCCTCGCGCTTTCCACGAGCGAAATATTGACCAACCCCAGCTTCTCCATGATCCTCGTGCGCTCGATCTCGTCCTGACGCTGCTCCTCGCTTGCGGTCGCGAGTTCCGCCTCCGCAGGACCCAAACGCCGTTTCGAATGCTCGACGGTTTCCAGCAGGCGGGAGCGCTCGGCGCCCAACCACTCCTTGCGCCGGCGCAGCGTCGATCCCCTCTTCTCCAACCTCCTGATGGCCGTCCCAAGCTCGTTGATCTTGCTCTCGTACTCCAACAGCGTCATATCGATGTCCTCGGTGTCCCCTACGAGGATCCGTCCGACGCCATCGAAGAAAACACCGTCGAGCGTCGCCACTCTGATCTCGGAATCCTCCTGCATGACCTCGATGGCCGTATCGATATCCGCGACCACGGCAACATTGGCGAGCTGCGGTTTGAGATAATCCGTCACCATATCCCCGCCACCCAGGAAGTCCAGTGCCGTACCCAGCACCTTGCCGTGTGCGAAGAACCGGCGGTTGCCGTTGCCATTGCCATTGCCGTCCGGATACAGGAACTGCGCCCTCCCTCCGCCGCTGCTGCGGATCTCACGCACACAATCCAGCGCATCCTCCCGGCTTCCGGTCATCAGACTCTGGAGAATCGGCGACAAACACGCTTCAAAGGCCTTGCGGTACTTCCGATCCACCCTCACATGGTCTGCGAGAATCCCTTTGACTCGGGAATTATCAGCGAGCACGCCTCGACCATTGCCGTGTTCGTGTCTGATGCGCTCGAGATAGTCCCTTTTCTCCTTGAGGCGATGGACCTCGATTCTGGCCTCGGAGTCGGAGGTCTCACACCTGGCCGTCAGCTCCACAATCCTCTCGGATTGACGGAGCGACTCATCGACCACGCGGTTGAGTTCGGAGATTCTGGCCCGGTGGTCATCGTTCTCGCGGGTACGGCGCTCCAGCTTTTGGCCGACCGTCTTCTTTTCTGCCTCGAGCTGCAGCCGCAGGCCATCTTCCCTGCGTTTTTTCTCATTGAGTTCGGTAAGACGTACCTCATAGTGATCGCGCATCCCACGACGCCGCGCCGTCTCGCGGACAATATCCAGTGTGAGCTGTTTTTGGGCTTGATGCTGGCTCTTCAGCGTATCGAGTTCCCCGCGGGCGCCCTCCAGCAACCCTTCCTGCCTGGACAATTCCAGCTTGCTGGCCTCGAACTCGGTCTCCTTGCCTTCAACAATGCCGCGATGGTTAACCAGTTCTTCGGCCAGCGTTCCGAGCTTGGTAGTCGCGCGCTGTATCTCTTCCTCGTCTTCCGTGATACGGTTCCTCCTGCTGCTGATACGCTCGAGCAGGATAGCGATCCGCTCTTCGCGCTGCTGCAGAGATTGACTGAGCTCGTACCGGTTTTCGTGGAGATCCTGGAGCCGACGCTCGAATTCCGCGCCGCGTATCCTTGCCGTCTGAAAACGATCTTCCCTAACCGTGATTTCGTGTTCATCGGCGAGCGTTATGCTCTCGTGATGCGACTTCTCCGCCTTGACCTGATCGCTCTTCTCAAGGAACTCGAACAAGGAGCGTTTGATCAGAACCGCCTCCATCTTCCCCACTTTTTCCTTGAGCCGCGTGAAGCGTCTTGCCTTGCCAACCTGATAATGGAGTGAGCGCACCTCCTTATCGAGTTCTGCCAGAAGATCGCCGAGCCGAAGCAGGTCGGCCTCCGTGCGGCTGATCTTTCTAAGAGCCTCCTCGCGCTGCACTCTGTACCGCATCACCCCCGCCGCTTCCTCCAGGAGAAACCGCTTATCCTGATCCTTGTCGCTTATCACGGAGTCGACCATCTCCCTTTCGATGATCGAGTACGTGTGGCTTCCCAATCCGCTATCGATCAGGAGGCCCTTGATGTCCTTGAGACGGGCCAGTTCACCGTTTATGTAGTACTCACTCACACCGCTGCGGTAGAGCTTTCTCTCAATCGTTACCTCATCGTAGTCGAGCGGCAGGGCGTGGTCCAAATTGGACAACGTCATACGAACCTCGGCCATGCCAATAGGCTTGCGGAGCTTCGTCCCGTTGAAAATGACGTTCTCCATCTTTGTGTTTCTCAACAACCGTGTCTTCTGTTCCCCCAACACCCAGCGTATGGCATCGACGATGTTTGTCTTGCCGCAACCGTTCGGCCCGAGAACGGCGGTAATACCCGGCGCAAAGTCCATCTGCAGACGATTCATGAAGGACTTGAAGCCCGATATCTCGATTCTATTGAGATTCAAGAACCAACCCTCCAGGGTGGATCGGTGAGAAGCTGAACATTCGAATTCATGATTCGGTGTTGGGCACCGGCTTCGCCGGTACCCGCGTGATGCGAGTAGAGCGAAATCTCGGATTCTCGTCCAGTCTTATTTTTGTGTTTGCCGCTTCGCTTCTCGTGTCGAACGGTCCAACGTAGACCCGATACCACAATCCCTTGCTGGCAAGATCGACACGGGCGACAACGATGTCATAGCCGCGCCCGGTCAGATAATCTGAATCATCTTCTACTCTCGCCGCGCCGCGAAACGAACTGACGTGCACGAGATATTTGCCAGCATAATCCGCGAGATCCGCCGGTGCGGACGCCGAGCTCATCTCTGCGCCTTCTTTCACCGGCACGGGTGGTGTTGTCGTTTGCTCTTGTGCCACGCGTTCCGCCTCGCCCGTCGGTTTGCGCTGGAAACCACGGGCCGTGGTCACCGTGTCCGCGTTTGCGTCGCGCCCCGACGCATCCTCCCGCGCAACCGGCGATTCATCGCTCGGCCTCGTCTGCTCGCCGTCCAGATCCGAGACGGACTCGACGATGTCGACCGGCCGATGTGCCTCCTCGCGAGTGGCTTTGGTCAGATAGAGCCACCACAGCAGAAACCCGATCAGAAACACGGCAAGCGCCGTTGTTACGATCTTCGGAAACGCCGAATCCCATGATCTCTCCTTGAGCACCTCACTGGGCCCTTCCTCTTCAAAGGGAACATCGATGATCCGGGAGACCTCCGCCTCCAGCTCGTCCTCTTCCTCATGACTCGGCGGCACCGGGGCCACCGGTGCTTCTTCCCTGGCCGGCGTTTCCCTCTCCAGAATCTCGTCGACGCTGGCGCTCAGACCCATCACGCCGTCCGCATCCGGACCGGATAGCGTGACGGGCGTCGCGTCGGGTTCGCGAATTCTGACACTCCACGCGATTGAGCCCGCAGCCGAGGCGACCTTCTGTTCGGTGGGTTCGAGTTCCCCCGCACCGGCCGGCGACCGACCGCCTATGAAAACCGGAATATCGACGTGGCTGATGATCGGGTTGACTCCGCCGTCATCGGCGAGAACGGGGCCACAGTAGATCACACAACCGGCCGCCTGGCGGAGATACCGCGTCGCGTCATCGAACGCCTCCATCAGGAACGGAGTCCGCTTGGATACGGCAAACGATCCGGCCCCTATCACGGTCACGCCTTGCTCCGTGCGCTGCGTGATGGCGGCAAGCGAGCTGCCATACAGAATCTGATCGAGAAACCCGATGGCGTCCGGAAGGGGAACCAGGCCCGTCAGGCCCAGGTCCAGGAAATCGCAATCGACAACAATGGTGTTGGGGATTCGATCGATTACCGATCTCGCGAGTGCAAACGCAAAAAGGTTTCGCTCACTTCTCTGCCCGTCGGCTGAGCACACATAGAGGGATAACGGCTGGCTGTGGACGCGCGCTGCGATATCGTTGGCCATCGCCCGGAGGGGTTCGTTCAGCTGCGGGTCGTCCCCACCGCGTGACGCGACGCCAAGCGCGTCCGTTGTCGCACTGATTCCGTAGACCTTGATATTCTCCATCGTCATTCCGTCACTCCCCAAACATGGCCCGTAGCCCGTTTGTTAACTCGGCATCTTCGTATGGCATGATGCTCCGCATGTTGAGTCGTACTTCGCTCCCTTTGATGCGCGAAAGGATCGGGATCGGCTGCTTCCTCATCCGCTTCGCCAGCGCCAACGCCTCGGCGTCCGTGGCGCAACGAAACGCCAGGGCGACCGAACTCACGCTTTCGACCGCGAAGCTCCCGCCCCCGATGGCGGCATCGTCATCCACGATCTCGACGCGGTACCTGTTTTGCGTCGACGAGGGCAGGCTTTCGACAATCGTCCGTCCGCGCTTACTCAGTCCTTCGACCGAATCCGCTGCCGCCTGAAGAGTCGGAATGTCTCTTGCCGGATCTTCGCTGAACAGGTATGTCCGCATCACGGCCTGCATGGCGGCGATAACGATCTTATCGACCCTTACAGCCCTTCTTAATGGGTTTTGCCCAAAACGATCAAGGAATTTCTTGCGCCCCACAATGATGCCCGCCTGTGTACCGCCGAGCAGCTTGTCTCCGCTCAACGTGACACAATCGACCCCCGTCTTCAGGACCTCGTCGACCCGTTCCTCGCCCTTGATGCCGATGCCCGCGAAATCGTACAACGATCCGCTGCCCAGATCGTGGACGACGTAGCATTCCTTCTCGCGCGCGATTGCGACCAGATCGGCAATCGAAGCGTCGTGAGTGAACCCCTGAATATTGTAGTTGCTCCGGTGGGCCCTCATGAGGATGTCGCCGGCGCGTGCCTCTTTCGCGTAATCATCGGCGTACGTACGATTCGTGGTACCGACTTCGATCATCTGCGAGGCCGCTTTTTGCAGGATGTCTGGCAACCGAAAGCTACCGCCGATCTCGACAAGCTCGCCGCGCGATATCAATACCCGCCCCGGCGGCGAATACGAACTGACCACGAGATACACGGCGGCGGCGCAGTTGTTGACCACGAGGGCCGATTCGGCACCGGTCGCCATCCGGATCAGATCGCGCAGGACCACGGCCCGACCACCCCGCTTGCCCGTATCCAGATCGACTTCGAGACTGGAGTAGTGTCCCATCGCCTCGTCCACCGCCCGGCGCGCTGTCTGCCCGAGGATTGCCCGACCGAGATTTGTATGCAGGATGACGCCTGTGGCGTTGATAACACGCCGCGCGCCGCCGGTCTTGAGCTCATCGACCCGGCCCTGAACGGCCTTCACAACGACCGACTTGATGCCTTCCCGGCTCGTGTCCGCCGGTCGCAGGCTACCCTCGCGTACGGCATCCTGGATGTCGCGGATGCAGAGCGTCCACGGAAAGCGCGGGTGACTTTTTTTTAGCTCGGCGATCTCGGGGGTGGCGAGCACCTCATCCACCGACGGGATCGACCTCAGCACATCCTTGCCCGGAGGTTGGTTCATGGACCTCCTTATGCGGAGAACGGCGATTTTCTCTGTGTACTAGCACAGCCGCAAATATCGGTCAATCAATACTATCGCCATACCCGTCGATGATCTGCCCGCGTATGGGGGCTCCTTCGCCCGAAAAGGCGACCCGTTGAAATGATATGTAGTTGCCACGCCGCACTTTACACTTATCCTTATCTGAGAGCAACAACCGACTCGGAAATAGTCGTTTGCCGGATATTCGACAACATTCTCTTGCAGAACGACATGATTTCTGTTATCCGGTGAGTCATGTGGCAACGGTTGACATGGGTTGGAACGTGTCTGGTGTTGGTCCTCATGGGTTGCGGTCGTCCCCCCGAACCCAGGGTCGACAACGTCTATCGGGGGTTGAGCGAGAATCTGCCGAGACTCGACGCCGCCATCCTTACCGGGCGGCGCATACTCATCGACCCCGGGCACGGCGGTTACTTCAGAGGTGCACGAGGACAGAACGGCATCGAAGAGGCGCACGTCAACCTGGGGGTATCGCTTTATCTCTGGGGACTGCTGCGAGAAACGGGCGCCGAGGTCCATCTCACCCGTTCCGCGGAAAAGGACTTCCTGACCGATGAAGCCGATTCGACGCTTGCCAACGAGCTGAGCAAACGCGTGGCGATGGTGGACTCGCTCCAACCCGACATCTTCGTGTCCATTCATCACAACGCGCAAAACGACCGCGATCCGGACAAGAACGCGACCGAGACCTACTACCGCTTTGGCGATCGAGCCTCACGGGATCTTGCCTTTGCCGTCCACAGGCACCTCATGCGAAACCTCGGTGTCGAATCGGGTGAGATCCGGCCGGGCAACTACTACGTCCTCAGAAACATTAACATCCCCGCGATACTCGGTGAGGGAAGCTACCTGACGAATCCCGGCATGGAGCGCAAGCTGCAGCTATCCGACAAACAACGTCTCGAAGCCGAGGCGTACTTTCTCGGCATACTCGAGTACTTCTCGCGGGGAACACCCAGAGTCGATGTCGTGTCTCCAATCGATACCATTCTGACCCGTGTGCCGACGCTTACCTTTGCGGTGACCGACATCGGGGGGATTGGCGTTGATCCGGCGAGTATCGATCTGACGATCAACGATCGGCCGGTCACCGCGTACCCGGACGACCGGGGCTCGACGATCTCCTACGCGATGCCCTGGGACTCTCCCAACGGCCGCTACGAGGTGGCGATCGGTGTGCGGAATCTTCTGGGCAACTCGAGCCACGTCCGCCGTCTTCGTTTCGATCTTGATCTCGAGCCGTATTCCGCGGCCTTCGAGACCGACCCGGCAACGCTGCCGCCAAACGGCGGCGCCATCCGGGTGCGAGCGAGGCTTCTCGACCGCCGCGGTTTGTCGGTTGCCGATGGCACTCCCGTAGCCATCGAGACGTCATCGGGTGCGGCGCCGGACAGCACCGTCGTCGACAACGGCTTTATCGAGTTTCCTCTGGCCGTCAGCGAGGCACCATCCACGCTACGCATTACCCTGTCGGCTCGAGGTCAGACCTTCGAACTAGAAGTGGGCGACGCCTCCCCCGGGCGGACGCTGCGCAAGGTCGTCATCGCGGATGCCGTAACGGGTAGACTGGTGCATCATGCCGTCGTCTTCTCGGGTGATTCGCTGGTCGCAAACGGCTCCTCGAGCGGGACATTCTTTCTTCCGGACAATGCTCCAGGTGGAACAACCGACCGGATCGTGGCGAGTGGCTACGAACCCCTCGATTGGGATCACGCCGAGCAACTGCCCGATACGTTGTTCATGTCACCGTGGTACGATGGCGCGCTCATCGGCCGTCGCTTCGTCCTCGACCCCGAAGGCGGGTTCGGCGCAGGCGCCGGAATCGGACAGCTGGGCCTCCCCGGGCCGTTTGTCAATCTCCAGGTCGCGCGCTATCTCGCCGAATACCTCCGTGCCGCGGGCGCGGTGATCATGCTGACGCGTCGGACGGAACAAACGTTATCCACCAGGGATGTGGTCTCGCTGACAAACCAGTTCGGTGCAAACCGCTACATCGAGATCCGACATCGGAGCGCACCCGAAGACAGCGCCCTCGGTGTGTACACGTTCTTTTTTCCCGGCAGCCGCAACGGCCTCGAGATGGCCCGGAGTGTCCAGTCGTCGGCAGCACTCACGCTCGGTCTCAAAAAACGAGCGCCGCGAGATCTCGTTACCTTTCCGCTGCAGCAGACGGCTTGCCCGGCAATCGTTGTGGAATACCCGTCGATCTCGGTATTGGAGGAAGAGCTCAAGCTCGGCGAACCCTGGTATCAGCGGAGACAGGCGTACGCCGTTTTCACCGGAATCCTCAGACACTACGGTGTCGAAGATACCACCGGACTCGTCGTCCGCATCGAGTCCCCGGGCCAGCGGGACAACTGGCTGATCACGGCCGACAAGACGTGGAACCTCCTCAGCGATGTCAACGGAACGGCCGTATTTGTCGGGCTTCGGCGCGATCGTCCCCACACGATCGACGTGCGGCGCGAGGGAGCACGAGTGCGCGCCACGACTCCGGTGCTGCGACCCGAGGCCGCTGCGCAAACCGACACGCTTTGGGTCGTCACCGACCCCTCGAGTCCCTCAAGCACCGGTCCTTAACCTCCCGATATCCACCCGTTAGCTTGACCACCGGGACCAATCTCATTACGTTTAGTTTGGGAGATTGTGCGATGTTTCGATCCTACGCAGACCGAGAAGACGCCTACCGCAAGAGATTGCTGATTATTTTGCCTATCTCTTTGGGACTGGTCGGTCTTCTCTTCGTGACCAGCGACGTCGTCCCCTACACCGAACTCCAGAAGCGGGTCGGGTGGGAGGGCGAAATACGGATACTGCCTCAGGTCACGATCATACCCGAAAGCGACCCCTACGAGGACATGCGAATGGAGAGCGTTCTGAGGACCATGACCTCGATGGATTTTTCGCTGCTCGAGGACACCGGTCCCGAAGACGGGCCGAAGAAGATAGAAGTCCCCGTCAAGAAGCCCGACATCGAGACGACACCCGAGCTCGACCTCTCGAACGTCCGCCACTACCCCGCGCATACCGATGTGCCCTACTCGGAAGAATTCGTGATCCTGCACGCGGTGCAACCGGAGTATCCGCCCGCCGAGCTTCTCGAAGGGATCGAGGGTGATGTGTGGCTTGAGATTCTCGTAAACGAAGAGGGCTACGTGGAGGATGCCTGGGTGCTCACCGCAGCCGGGCCGAAGAACTTCGAGTACTCGTCACTCGCCGCCGTGCGTCAGTTCCGATTCAAGCCGCCGATCGCCGATGGCGAGCCCGTGCAGATGTGGATCCGGTTTCACGTCTTCTTTCGCCTGGTAAGCTAGCGACCCGTTGCCTTCCGCGCCATCGCTACGTTATCGTTTACGCGAAGACGTCGTGAACTCGCGAACCTTCCCGGAACGGACATTGAGGATGGACAGCGAATTGGCTTCGGCCATACGCTGCTCGGCACTTGCGTTGATCACCTGGTGGAGATAGTCCCGGACCTGGGCCCGATCGACGGCGCCCTGACCGATCGCCTGCAGCAGAAGTCGCATGCCAAAGTATGCAGCCGTGGCCACAGGATGGATCTCGTTACCGAAATGCTGCCGATACGCGGATACAAATCGCTGATGGGTCTCCCTGTCCTTTCCGTGGAGCGCCTCCCCGGGAAAGATGGCACCTTCGAGCTCCTGTTTTGACAAACGGAGAAGCTTGTCAGAGTTCCAATTGCTGAGCCCAATGAGTTGAATACGCAGATCGTAGAAGCTGATCTGCGGCAGCATGAGAATCAGTTCCTCGGGCTCTCCGGGGATAAAGATTGCCTCAGGGGAGGCCTCCCGAATCACCTCTAGCTGCTCTCTGAAATCCGAGTCCCCCTCCTGGTATGATTCCGAGGCGACGATGATTCCGCCCCGGGCAACGATCTCCCGGGCAAAGTACTCGGCGAGCTCCTGTTTCTCGCTCGTGGCAGGCGCGAGAACGGCGAATCGCTCGATCAGCAGATCGTCCCTCGCCACCCTCGCCATGGCCGACACCTCGATCTCGCTCGACACCTTCGCCTGAAACACCCACGGTCCGATCTCATCGATTCTCTCGCGTGTCGGCACGGGCGATAGCATGGGGACCCTCCACGCGTTGCACTCGATAGCCGCAGCGACGGATGGAACGGCTAGAACCGAGCCGAGTACGGCAACAACGCCCTCCTCGACCACCAGCCTCCGCACCGCATGGACCGCGTCGACCGGACTGCCTCTCGAATCCCCTTTGACGTACGCGACGGTGACATCGCTCGAGGCGTTGAACTCCTCGACGGCCAGGCTGACTCCCTGATCGAAGTACCTCCCGTAACGCGAGAAATTCCCGGTCTGGGGCAACACGACTCCGAGCTTGTTCGGCTCTACATACTCGAGCCTTGTATCGGGGTTTGCCCTTCGATTCGCCGCCAGCTTCAGCAACTGGCGGACCTCAGGGGCTCGCCGATGCTCGGGAAACTGATAGAGAAGCTCGACCAGAAGCGTATACGCGCCGTCGTAGTTGCCCCGCGCGAACTCGCGCTTGGCCAGGGCCAGTGACATCTCACCGGCGAGCGGGGAGGATGGGTATTCCTTCACCAGCCGCTCGAGGTCGGAGATACCCAGCTGTTTCTGTGAGAGAACTCTGAGCGCGCTCAGCGCGCGGCCTTCCATCTCCGCGTCCACGGGCGACGACAGCAACTGAAGCAACATGTCGGCGCTTTGGTAGGGTTTGCCGATTTGGTGATAGGACTCCGCGGCAATGAACAACGCCTCTTCCCGGTATGGACTCAGCGGGTGGCCATCGACAACCGCCAGGGCATACTTCACCGCCTGCACGTAGTCGGTCGCCAATACGCTCGCCCTGGCGCCGATCGTGAGGACCTCATCAACCCGGTCGAAGCCCGGATAGCCGTCGGCCAAACGTCTCGCCGTTTTCTCGGCGGCCAGGAAGTCCCCGTGATCGAATTCGGATTTGAGCTGAGTGTAGAGTGTGTCTGCGTACTCCTCGGGCAGATCGGGAGGACGCTGCGACCGCTGGCCGACCTGGGCGCAGCCGCCGGCCGCGAGAACGGCAACAAAAACGGCGGCGAGCATCAAAAATGGAATACGTGGCGCCGAAGCGGTTTTCATATCGGATAGACCGGTCCTAAAACTCGCCGGGATCGAGATCACGCAGGTACTTCCTCAGCGCCTCATCAGCGCTTTCCTTCGACTCCTGGTTTTCCTGAAGCGCGCGCTTGTGATTCTCAAAAACGGTCTTCGAAACATAGATCGGCGCATTGGTTCGCACGGCGAGCGCTATCGAATCGCTGGGGCGCGCGTCTATAACAATTGCTTCGTTGTCCCGGTGCAGGTATATCTTGGCGAAGAACGTGTTGTCCTTGAGATCCGTCACAGCGACCTTGACAACGGTGGCCCCAAGACTCTCGATGGTGGATAGCAACAGGTCGTGTGTTAACGGACGTTCGAAGCCCTTACCCTGCAATCTCAGCTCGATCGACAGCGCCTCCGAGTGCCCAATCCAAATCGGCAGCACTTCCTCGCTATCGGTGACTTTGAGCAGAACGATCGGGTTCTCGCGGTTATCCCGCACCAGCCCACCGATCTCTACCTTAAGAAAGTCCTTATCGCCACTCATTCGCCTCCGGTGCCGGGTTGGGAATCACCCTAGCCGTCCAATGCCCCCGTCCCGGTCTCGTTCTCATCCGGGGTTGATGATTCATCTTGGAACTGTGGACTGGGTTTGTTCATCGTTTCTAACATGTACTCTGCCGATTTCGCCACCTCGCTGTCAGGATACTCGTTGAGCACGCGGGTGAACGCGCGGTCGGCCGATTGAAAATCCTTCAATTCTTCCGCGTTTACAAACCCCACCATAAACAACGCCTTCGCAGCATGGTCGCTTTGCGGATACCGATCTACGATCTCCTGGTAGTGCCGGAGCCGCTCCCACGAGTCCGAGCTGTTCTGCGCCAGATTCCACAGCTCCTCTGGTGTGCGCGTGGTGAGCTTGAGCTCATCCGCCAGGAAATTGACCACATTGGAGTTCTTGCGGAGTTCCGTGTACGCGGTCTCTTTGACCTTGTCCTTGCGCATCACCCAGAAGATGTCCTGGATCTCTCTTCGAACCTCGTCAAACGGTCGGACCGTGGCCGGCCGGAGCTCGTTGAGAACGATGATGGACCAACCCTTTCTCCATCGTACCGGCTCGCTGATCTGCCCCACTCCCATTTCGAATGCTGTATTACTGATCTCGTCCGAATAACCGATACCCCTCATGTAGCCCCCAGGATTGAAGTACCCGAGATCGCCGCCTTCCGTTCTCGTCAGGTCGTCGTCGGAGTACTTTCTGGCAAGCGCCGTGAAGGTCTCTTCCCCCGACTCGATGAGCACCTTATAAGCGCGTAACTTGTCCGGATTGTTCTCCGATAGAATATGCATCGCGCGTGCTATCGGCTGCCGCGTAAACCTCTCGATGTTGTCCTCGTAGTAGTCGTGCATCTCCTCTTCGGATGGAGCAGCGAGGGGTTTGATTTTACTCGAGTAAAAACGTTCAACGACGAGACTGCGCTCAAATCTTTCCAGCGCGTCCTTTATCTCATGATCATCCTGCATACCGAGCTTCAAACCCTCCTGAAAGTACAACTCCTCCAGAATCAACTCATCCGTCAACTCGGCGCGTCCACTGGGTGTGTCGTACTTGAGCTTGTCGGGCTCCGACAGATTGTCGACCACTTCCTGGAGCTGGTCTCTGGTAAGCGTCCAGCTGTTCACGCTCGCCACCAACTCCTCGCTCCCGGTGTCGGTAGCGACCTGCTTTTCCGATGAACAGCCCGTCAGGGCGAGAAATGAACCCACCAGTACCGCAACGATGAGTGTCCGTTTCATGGATCGAACCTCCGGTATTGCCTACAAAAGCTCCTCTTTGCCCTCTTCTTTTAGAATATCCACAATCTTCCTGACCTGCTGGACCCGGTCTCTGGCACATACAAGAATCGCATCCCCAGAGTCGACAACAACGACGTTCTTGAGACCCACGATTCCAACTGTTCTATCGGGAGAAAAGATCGTATTGTCCTCGCTGTCGAAAACAACGTGTTCGCCGACCAGGACGTTGCCGGATTCATCGCAACTGTATACATCTCTGATGCTTTCCCAGCCTCCGATGTCATTCCAGTAGAAATCTCCACGGACCACGACGACGTTGTCCGCCTTTTCCATTACCGCGTAGTCTATCGACGTGGACGGGGCTCGAGAATACGTAGAGTTTAACACCGAATCCAAATCCGTTGTTCCCATCCCGGTGTCAATATCCGTGAGCACGCGGTAAAGCTCCGGCTCATGAGCATTTATCGCGCTGAGAAGCGGACCCGGCCTCCAGCAGAACATACCGCTGTTCCACACGAACGAGCCGTCTTCAACGAACTCGCGCGCGCGATCCGGTGTCGGTTTCTCGTGAAACGACACGGCCTCAAAGACATCGGCGCCATCACCAGCCTGCAGACACTGGCCTGCATGGATGTAGCCGTACCCGGTTTCGGGTCTCGCGGGCGTGATGCCGAACGTCAGCAGACAATCATGATCGTTTACGTAGCTTTCCGCCAGGCGTACGGCGGCCTTGTATTGCTCGAGGCCTTCCACCAGATGGTCCGCCGGCAACACGAGAAATGCAGCGTCACCAAATCGTTTTCTTGCGATGACTGCCGCAAGACCGATAGCAGGTGCCGTATTTCTGCCCATGGGCTCACCAATGATGTTCTCGACCAGCACGACATCCGCCACCTCACGGGCTACCGCGTCTTTCTGCGCCGCGTTCGTGATGATGAAGATCTCTTCCGGTCGTGACACCGTGCGCGCCCGCTCGACGGTGAGGGATATCATCGTCCCCTTTCCCGTCAAATCCAGAAGTTGTTTTGGCGTCTTGCGGCGGCTCCTCGGCCAGAAACGCTCGCCAACTCCACCAGCCAGAATCACGGATAGCAAAACGCTCAGCCTCCTTGGCTATTCTTTGACGACCCAGACTTTGATCGGCACGCTGACTTCCCGATGGAGCTTGATGTCGATCGTGTACACGCCAACCTTCTTTATCGGCTCCTCTAGCTGGATCATCTTCTTGTCGATTTCAAATCCCTGGCCGGCGAGCTCTTTTGCAATATCGATCGCTGTAACCGATCCGTAGAGTTTATCCTCTTCGCCAACCTGAACAGTGATCGTGCACGACACGTCCGCCAGTTTCTCCGCCTTCACCTTGGCGCCGCGCATTTGGGTGACATCCCGACGCGCAAGGACCTTCTCCTCTTCCTCGAACACGCGTTTATTGGACTCGGTGGCCTTGATCGCCAGTTTTCGGGGCAAGAGATAGTTGCGGGCATAGCCCCGCTTGACCTTCACGGTGTCGCCACGCGCACCCAACGGTGACACTTCTTTCAACAAAATGACATCCATGTCTGTCTCCTTGGGAACACTAGCGGTAGTACTCGCGGACAAAAGGAACCAGAGCGATGACACGCGCCCGCTTGATCGCCGCGGCCAAAACTCTCTGGTGTCGCGCGCATGTACCCGTGATACGTCGCGGGGTGATCTTTCCACGATCCGTCATAAACCTTCTGAGACGCCGCTCATCCTTGTAGTCGATGTAGTTGACACCTTCCTTGCAGAACTTGCACGGCCGCGACGATTTGAAATGTTTTTCCTTCTTGATCTTTCGCACGACTACTCACCCTCCCTTGCCGCTGGCGGCTCCGGAGTTTCCTCGCGCTTGACGGGGGGTGGTGGCTCCTCGTCGCGCACGATCATGTGTCTAATCACATTCTCATCGATTTTGAGCTGTCGGTCCAGTTCATCGACGATGCCTTTGTCACCTACGAACCTGTAGAAATGATAGTAACCCTCCTTATGATCATCGATCTCATAAGCAAGGTTTCTCTTACCCCAATCATCGATCTCCGTCAGCGATCCGCCACGAGACGTGATGACTTCCGTGTACTTCTTCGTGCTGCTCTCCAACACGTCACTGCCAACGGTGGGGGCAACAACTACCGCACACTCATACTTTTTCACTGATTGATACCTCCCTCTGGACAATTGACCTTCGGGCACCGAAGCGCTGGTAACCCAAAGGTAGAGAAGCGCGTTTGACTGCTTTGCAAAACGCCCGCCGTCTACCGGCGTCGGGACTGGTGAATATATCAGACCAAAATCCCTCGGTCAATCGATTTCGCCGTTCGGGGCGTTGTGCACGCTCATCGCGCGGTCGAAACCGTCTCTGATTGCGTCCTCGACGCAGCAAACGGCCCGGGCGACGAACCTGTCCACCGCCGGCTTCTGCTCCGCCTCAAAGCCCGACAACACGAAATCCGCGGGGTCTTCGTCGTCGGGCACCGGTCCCACACCCATCCTCAACCGGGGAAAGCGCGTCGTCTGAAGAAGATCGATGATCGATCGCAGACCGTTGTGACCACCATGCGACCCTCGTGTCCGGAGCCGTAGTTGTCCGAACGGAAGAACGATGTCGTCGCCGACAACGAGTATTTCCGCAGGTTCTATATCCCTGTCCCCGAGGAACTCGCGCAGTCCCCTGCCGACAAGATTCATATAGGTTGTCGGCTTGACGAGGAACAGATGTGTTGACTGGGAGACGTCTTCCGCGTACTCATGCTTTCGCCCCCAACCGGACCACTTGAGGCTGTAGCCGTCCGCCAACGCGTCGAGCACCTGAAACCCCAGATTGTGGCGTGTCCAACGGTATCGCGCACCGGGGTTCCCGAGCCCAAACAATACGATTCTCGATAACATGCGGCAAACTCGACGGTGATCCCGTCAGGCGTGGCAGAGTTGAGAGCGGCGCTATTCCTTTTCCTTCTCCTCTTTCTCCTTGCCCTCCGACTCCTCATCCTCCTTGCCCTTGGCGATCACTTCCGGTTCCTCTTCGGTTTCTTCCTCTTCCGCCACCGGTTCGACCTCGACCTTCGGAGGTACCACGTTCGCCAGCGTTGACTCAGGGTCATCGAGGAATTCGACATCGGGGAAACGATCGAAGATAGTCTTTACAGGAATCGAGTCCTGGATGCCCAAGTCGCTCACGTCGACCTCGATCGCATCGGGGATGTGCCTTGGCATGCAACGGACCGCGGCCTCGCGTAGTCCGTGCTCGAGGATACCACCCATTTCCTTGACACCACGGGGCGTACCGACCAGGGTGATCGGCACGACAAGGCGGATCTTCTGTCCCCTGCGAATAGTCTGGAAATCCACGTGCAGCACCTTGCCGCTGGCGGGATGCTGCTGGATATCCTTGATGATGGCGTTGCACTCCTTCTTGACCTTACCGTCGACCTTGAGATCGACGATCGCGGTCTCCCACTGCGAGAGAAGGAGTTTTCGCAGATCCGGTTCCCTGATCCAGATCGGAATTGTCTCTTCGTTTTGACCATAGAGAACGGCCGGGATCTGGCCTTCGGTTCTCATTCTGCGGGACGGGCCTTTGCCCAATGCTTCACGATACTCCGATGCAAGCTTGTGTGTTTCCATTGCGACTCTCTCTTGGTTGCGGCTATGCGCGGTTCATACGAATAGTGTACTGACTGACTCATTCCAGTGGATACGGCGAATCGCCTCGCCGAGGATCCCCGATACATCGCCCATCCTGACCTTTGGACATCGCGACAGTTCAAACGGTATCGAGTTCGTGACCACAACCTCACGAATCGGGGAATCCATGATTCTCTTGCACGCCTCTCCGGAAAAAACAGGGTGGGTGGCGCAGGCCACGATGTCTTTCGCGCCTCGCCGGTAAATCTCGTTGGCCGCCTCCACCAGCGTACTGCCGGACGAGATCATGTCATCGAGAATAACAACATTCCTGCCCTCTACTTCACCAATCACGTTCATCACTTCGGTCTTGTCCTTCTCGGAACGCCGCTTGTCCACAATGGCCAGATCTGCGTTCAACTTCTTCGCGAAAGCCCGCCCCTGTTTGATACTGCCGACGTCCGGGCAAACAATCGTAGGATCGTCGATTCTCGCGGCCAGAATATGCTCGAGCAGAACCTGCGATGCGAACAGGTGGTCCGCCTGAATATCAAAAAACCCCTGAATCTGAGAGGAGTGCAGATCCAGGGTCAAGACGCGGTTCGCACCCGCTACCGCGATGAGCTTTGCCACGAGCTTCGCGGTGATCGGCACGCGCGGCTGGTCCTTGCGGTCCTGACGCGCGTACCCATAGTACGGAATCACACACGTGATTCTCCGTGCAGATGCGTTGAAGCACGTGTCGATCAGAATCAGCAACTCCATCAGGTTCTCCGCTGGTGGATGGGTCGATTGCACGAGAAACACATCGACCCCTCGAATGTTCTCGTTGATCTTCGCCCGAATCTCCCCGTCGCCGAAGCGATCCAGCGTCACATCGCACAACTGCACGTCCAGATACCGCGCGATTCTCTGTGACAGGTTCCTGTTTGAATTGCCTGAAATGATCTTGAGATCGTTCATTAGTGGGCTCCAAAAAAAAAGCCGATAGGCACGGCGTAGCGTGCCTACCTACGTCTTCGTCCTGGCTGGGGCGGGAGGATTCGAACCTCCGAATGCAGGTACCAAAAACCTGTGACTTGCCACTTGTCGACGCCCCAATAAACGTTGCGTCGTATCTAGAAGTCCTGCCTCGGCCCGCCCATCTAACCGTCAGTCACGCTCGCACTGCCCGCGATGGGCCGTTTCTCTACTTCCTCCCTGTACTTCTCAAGTACGATATCCTCCATCCACTTGCGAGTCGTGTTATTGATCGGATGAGCGATATCCTGATAATCTCCGTCCTTACGCTTGCGACTCGGCATGGCGACAAAGGTGCCGGTCTGGCCTTCGATTATCTTTAGCCCACGGATGACAAAGCAGTCATCGAGTGTAATGCTCGCAAAGGCCTTCAGTTTTGCATCATCCCGCAGAGAAATTCTCACCTCGGTGATGTGCATCGAGTCCCCCTTATCAAAGCCTAACTCATCCGCATTCCGTTGGATACAAGTCCACGGCCCGCAGGTTAGGTTCCACAACAGCGGCGAAGAATCCCCGCACCGAAAATCGCTCCGCTAGCTCAGACGCTCTCCCCTCGCTCTGGTAAATGGCGAAAAGCGCCGATCCGCTGCCACTCATCGACGCGAACAGAGGCTTTGACGCCAGCAATTCTCCCAATACTCCCGCTACCAACGGGTATGATGGGCATACCACTTCTTCCAACACGTTTCTGAATGTTAGCGACGCGTTGGGAAAGCGAGCTAAAAGCCTGTTAACCGCCTTCAGGTTAATTCGATAGCGACGCCTTGTCAATATTAAATTAACGTCGTGGTACACAGACGCGGTTGAGATATCCACAGGAGGTTTCACTATAAGGAAAAACCCACCCTGCAGCGGGCTGAGCCGGGTCACCAACTCCCCGCGGCCCCGCCCCAACATCGTGCCGCCATATAGCATAAACGGCACGTCGCTACCGACTTCCGCGGCCACCCCCTCGAGCGCTTCGGGCGACAGTTCTCCACCCGCCGCCTCGTTCGCGGCAAGAATGACGGCGGCGGCGTCGCTGCTCGCGCCCCCGAGCCCCGAGGAATGGGGTATCTGCTTGTTGATGTGGATCCTGGCCCCCAACGACGGCGAAATCAGGGGTCTGAGGGCCTCTACGGCACGGTAGCACGTGTTTTCGTCGTCCGTGGGGACATCGGGGTCGGTCGAGCTGATCGAGATACGGCCGGAGTCGTCAAACGACAGCGTGAGTTCGTCGTAGAGATTCACGCTCTGGAGGATCGTCTCGATCTCGTGATACCCGTCCTTGCGCTTGCCCAGGATCTCGAGCGCGAGGTTGACCTTCGCCCGGGCGTGCGCGGTGAAGCCTCCAGTGGCGAGAGAGTCCATCACCTCGCCTGCTTCTCCTCGGCGGAGTATCCCTGGCGCGGAGGCGCGCCACCGGAATACTCCTCGAACAACCGTCCCCACTCCGTCCTCGAGAAGGCGCGGATCCGTCGTTTGCCGATGGTGGGATACCAGAAACAGTCGTGATAGACGTTCGAGGCGAACGGCGCCCACACGACCAACGGTGAATGCAGCAGAACCTTTTCCAAAAACCTGAGCGGCCCAATACGAAGCATCTGGTCTCCCCATATGACAAGACTCTTCTTCGTACTAAAGCCAAAGTTCATACCCGCAATGTCCTCGCCGGCGATCTCGACCTTGTCGATTCGCCCCTCACCAAGACCCATCTCCGTCGCCATCCGGATGTACGGGATACTCATCGGATCGAAACCCATGATTCTGGCCGCAACGGCGTCTATCGCCACGGAATCGGCGCTCGCCAGAATCACATTGCGGACGGACGGGACCATGGTGCGCGGTCCCGCGCCGTCACCGGCAACGGTCCCGTCCATAACGGCAAAAACGTTCGGGTGCAGCTCGCGCTGCATCAACATCAGGTCCACCAGAACCTCATGGATGTACTTGTGAGCGTAGTGCCGGACCTCCTTGAGAAGACCACCAAACGCGTTCTTGATAGCCCCCGTTGTTGTTGAGTGTCCGTGCGTCTTGACCGTCGGCAAATGGAGGATGTCCTTGCCCGGGTAGATCGACGGGATCTCTATACCCTCTGGAAAGATATCGTTCAGCTTGAGGAGCTTTGACTCGAAGCGATGAACGGACCACTCGACCTCGGTCAGCGGCTGGAAGCTGCAACGGTACTTGTCGAGCACCGGCAGCCACGCGTTGTTGCGCGCCCCCTTGACCGGGTTGGTCACAACCGTCTTGTTCTCGATCGGGACCACGGTTTCCGGTGTGTATCCCCCCTCGAGCAGCGCCTTGAGGACCCCTTCGAGCTGCCAGGGTTGTGAGGAGCATGAGGGGAAATACTTGGTCCAGGAGAGATTCAGCTTGAGGAGCAATTCCCGCTCGCCGGTCAGATGCGACCGCCAGCCGGCAAGCTCCATTACACGCCGATAGTCGGCGAGCACCGTCGCCGGACTGGTTTTGACCACGGATACTACGGATGTCATTCTATTGGCCTTTCACACCTGATGGACTTTGTGGGGCGCGAGAGAGGCTCTTCCCCGCGACCCTTGCTGACTAGCTGCGGCGTCCTATCGTCGATTACCCCACAAGTGCTCACAAGCTGCGCTC
>CBDVBZ010000005.1:0-61464 GCA_965372355.1 uncultured bacterium
CCATGATGCAGGTCTACATCAGCTCGAAACCCGCACCTTTGCCATGAGGGGACATTATCTCGTGGCAGTTATGGGGACATTTTGACTTTGCTTAAACATGCTATCGGGACACCTTCCGGGGCAGCTCCCATTCGTCGTGGAGGATGATCTCGAGCGCCGCCTTGACCGGTTCCGGCTCGAAGTACACCGGGTGGAAACCCCACACCACACTTCGCGCACCAATGGCACCCGGAGCATCGGCAATTCGGGTCTCGAACTGCCTCGTCCAGAAGGCGACGGGGGCGGAGTAGATCACCGAGGCGTCATCCGGGCAGCCGTTCCCGTATATCGGCTCAAAACAGCTCCTGGGCGGATCGATATCAGCCACCACGGCGCACGGTGTCAACTCGCTGAAGTATAGCGGGTTGTAGATGTCTACCACGAGCCCGGCAATCTCGTGGAATCTGCCGGGACCGGCGACCTCCGGCCGGAGCTCCAGCCTCGGGAAACCGCCACCGGTCGTCATGTCGATCGGCAGCGCCGCCCGCATGCCGTCCTTGATGCGGTCGTTGTTACGGATCCGATCGACTGGACAGCGCTGACTGCCACCCGTTCGGCGAACCTGGTTACGGTTCCGGAGATAGCTCTGGTCCAGAACGTTGAGGCAACACTCGCTATAGGCAAACGAATCCTCGCCGACTCCGTAGTGGCCGACATCGTTCCCGTCACCCGTGTAGACCCCATCCTGATCACCACCCAGCTCGTAACGAAAGATGATCGGAAAGACGTTGATACGTTCCATAACCGTGGGATTGATCACCATCGTCATGATCTGGTTGCCGGCGAGCAACACATGCCCGCCCGCTGCCATATACATGGCCACGAGGTTTGGCGTGATTCTGCCAAAGGCTGGCGACCGATCCGGATCGCGAAACGTGATCAGCTCGTCCAGATAAGCCGGTGACTCACCGGATGCATCACCCGTGGCGTTCCAGATCACGTTTTTGTATTTGGCGAGCACCTGTATTGGCAGATCGGCCCGCCCCGTACCACCCAGCTCGAACACATCGGTACGGGGATTGAACCCGGCGACCGATTCCAGCATGTCCAACCAGAACTGGTCGTGCTCGGTATCGCACGGCGTGATCCCCCCATTGTCGGCAAAGCACGTGAGATTCTCGATCCAGTCATCCACCAGAAGCAGGTCGTTTTCCATCGTGAAGGGGACGATATTAATCACGGTCTCAAAACGCGTGATGAACCCACTGTTGTCTTGGACCTCGATGAGCGCACTATGGGTCCCGAAGAAGAAAGGCCCACCCGAGCATATGGCGGTTTCCCCGACGAACGGTGTCCAGTCATCGTCGTCGTTGGGGTCTATCACGTTCCACCTGCAGCGATAGCCGACAATAACGCCGCCATAAGCCTCTGCGGTGGCACTGAATTCGAATGTGATCTCCAGACCCGATGGCAGATCCATGATCACGGGCGGGGTGTTAAACGACGCGGTTCGGATCGTGCCCATGTAAGGGTTGTAGACGGTGAGGATGGGCCACCCGTCTGTCCGCACAATGATTCGTCTCAGGTTTGTGCGATGGTCAAAAACCGGCGTGACCGCACCCGCTTCGTCCATCGCCTGGACGGCAAAATAGTAACTGCCATAGTCGAGCGGAGGCGTCGTCCAGAATTGGCCGCTGTCATCAGGAGCCTGGTACCACTTCCAGCCGGACCACTCTTCCGCGTCCGGGTTTTGCTGGATGTACTCCAGGCCTGCGGCCCAGCGATCGGGCGCGCTATTGAACCGCTCCAACGGCAATAGCATATGCCGCACGGAGTCCGGCTCCTGAGTCCCGGCTCCGTCGGGGTCACTCGCTTCCCACCGAAACGTCGTGATCGGCGGGACCGGGCTGGCGTTGAGCCCGCTCGGACGCGGCGTGATGATAAACACGGTCGGCGAGAGCGTCGTTGCAGTGAATGAGCGGTAGGCCGGCAACCGTGAGCCAGCGCCTTCGCCATCAACGGCTCTTATGAAAAACGTGTGAGACCGCTTGAATGTGTACGGACCGTTGTCGTCGAGCCCCGAGCTGTCCGCCACCTGGTCTGCCGAGAATGTGAAGAGCGAGTCGTGCCCGTCTGCCCGTGACCACTTGAGGTCGCCGGGCGTGGATACCGTATCGGAAGGCATGAACACACCGGATTCGTTGTCCGTGATCGCGTACTCGTAGAACGCAATGGTGCCATCGGGGTCCCACCCACCCCAGTTGAACCGAATACGATAGTCCGTGGTCGAGCCTTCCGGCGGGCCACTGCTCAGCCACACGACCGGAGGCTCGTTACAGAGACACCCATCGACGACGGTCTCATCCGAGCAGCCAACGAGGGCAAGAATCGCCCCGAGGAAAAGAAGAGAGCACAAACGACGCTTCATACCTAACCCTCTGTTGGGCAAAGCGTTACTATATGCGTGGGGTTGATAAGACCGGGTGGGGCTCAGTGGGGAATCTACTGCAAGTATGTGGACACCCCCCACCCAGTCAACCCCGGAAGAGCCGCGCCGCGGATCCCCTAGTTGCGTTCCAGTTGCCATTCGTCGTGGACGATGACTCCAATCGCATCTCGAACTTGATCGGGATTGAAGTAGACGGCGTGGAATCCCCACACCACACTTCGCGCACCAATGGCACCCGGAGCATCGGCAATTCGGGTTTCGAACTGCCTCGTCCAGAAGGCGACCGGCGCGTTGTAGATCAGCGACGACGTATTATCGCAGCCGTTCCCGTAGATAGGCTGAAAGCAATCCCTGTAGGGAATCGTTTCGGTCACTCCCCCACAGGGCGTCATCGTCGCAAAGTATTCGGGGTTGTAGATGTCCACGACCAGTCCCGTGTTCGCGTAGAACAACCCGGGGTTCGACACCTCGGGACGAAGATCCATTTGCGGGAACCCGTCGCCCGTCGCCACGTCGATGGGCACGGCCTGTCGCATGCCGTCCCGGCTGCGGCTGTTGTCGCGGATCAGATTGACTGGACACCGCTGGCCACCGGTGGAGGTCTGCTGGCGTACCTGGTTCTGGTTCTGCAGATAGGTCAGGTCGAGCACGTTGAGGCAGCACTCGTCGTAGGCAAACGACGCCTCACCAACACCAACGATACCCACCTCGTTTGGAGGAGTGGTATACGTCCCGTCCTGGTCACCCGTGAGCTCGTACCGGAAGATGATTGGGAAGAGGTTGAGAGTGCCCATAACAGGGGGGTTGATCACCATTGTCATGATCTGATTGCCTGCGAGCATGATGTGTCCCCCCGCCGCCATATACAACGCGACGAGGTTGGGGGATATCTTCCCTCCCGACGCGCCGCCCTCCGGATCGGGGAAGGTGATCATCTGGTCGAGGAACGCACCGGCTTCTCCCGACGGGCTGCCGGTCGCGATCCATATGATGTTCTTGTACTTGGCCAAAACCTGAATCGGTAGATCGTTTCTCCCGCCGACGTTCAATTCGAAAACGTCCACATTGGGATTGAATCCCTTGACGGTACCCAGCACGTACTCCCAGAAGCTGTCGTGTTCCGCATCGCTCGGCGTGATGCCTCCGGTCGCCTGAAAGCTCTCGAAGCCCTCGAGCCAGTCATCCACAAGAAGCAGATCGCTCTCCATCGTGAACGGTACGATGTTGACCCTCACTTCTACGCGAGACTTGAAACCGGAATTGTCGATGACCTCGATGAAGAAGCTATGAGTACCAAAGAAGAACGTACGTGGCGGCGACTGAGCTCTCTCACCAACAAAGGGTGTATAATCGATTTCCCACTGCTCGTCGTCATTTAGATCGAGGATGTCCCATCCGTAACGATATCCAGACACAAGCCCGCCGTAGCTCTCCGCATCCGCCCAGAACTCGAACGTCATGGCCACGCCGGCCGGCAGATCGATGATCGTCGGTGGGGTGTTGGGGCTTGCCGTACGCTGGCAGCCGATAAACTGGTTGCAGACAGTAAGAATCGGCCCGCTGGTTCGAGGGCCCACGAGGATTCGTCGCAGGTTCCAGTCGAGGTCGAAAACGGGGCTCACGGCACCGGCCTCGTCCACTGCCTGAGCGGCGAAATAGTAGCTCCCCCAATCGAGTGCCCGCGAGGTCCAGAACCTACCACTGTCTCCCGGGGCCGAGTACCATTCCCACTCGGACCACTCTTCCGCGTCCGGGTTTTCCCGGATGTAGTCGAGAGCGGCAACCCAACGATCGTGGGCGTCGTTGAATTTGTTCAGCGGTACCAAAATATGCCGCACGGAATCCGGGTCCTGGATCTGGGCAATATTGTCCACGTAATCGGTAGCCGTCCAGCGAAACGTCGTGATCGGCGGCACCTCGGCGGCGTTGAGTCTGCTGCGGGTTGGAATGTTGACAAAGACCGTTGGGGACAACGTTCTCGATGTAAACGACCGGTAGGCGGGCCTTGCCGACCTCATACCCTCCTCGTCGACGGCCCGGATAAAGAACGTGTGGGATCGTCTGAATTCCTCGGGCGTGTGGGAGCCGCCGAAGTCAATGGCCGTGCTGTCCGGAATCAAATCGGCCGAAAACACGAACGTCGAATCGTGCGAATACACCCGATTCCACTTGTAGTCCCCCGCAGTCGACGTTGTATCAGCGGGATCGAAAACGCCTGTCTCGTTGTTCGTGACGACGTACTCGTAGAACGCAACTTCGCCGTCCGGGTCCCATCCTCCCCAGTACAAATGAATCGTGTAGGCACTTACCGAGCCCTCCGGTGGAGCACTCGAGAGCCAGACGGTCGGTGGTTGGTTGTCCAGGCCGGGCCCACCCTCATCACCACAACCGCACAACTGCAACGCCAGGAACATCCCAACCGCTACACACTGGATGATCCTCCCCATAACTACCTCCAAAACGACGACCAAACGACGGAAATCAACGTATCAGAACCACCGGTCCGCGCCCTTTCGCCGATCCGGTGGGGTCAACAAGCACGCAACCATGACCTGTGTGGGGGAATACAGCAGACGAAACCAGGCAAACGGCCCGCCGGGGCTGGTGTGGGCGACCGGCCGCTAACGTATAATGATGAGCCGGCCGTAGACTCCTTCACCGTTCTTGTTCTCGCATCGGTATATGTACGCACCGGACGAAACGAATGAGCCGGCCGTGTTCCGCGTATCCCACTCCAGGTTGCCGATGCCGCCGGTGTTATTGATCTCGAAAACAAAATCGCCTGCTATCGTATAGATGCGGAGCTTGCACTCGGCAGGCACGTTGACGAACCTGACCTTGTTGTCGGGAAAATTGTGATAGTTAAGCGTCGTGTACTGCGACGACCCCGAGCGGTACGGGTTTGGCACCGCATATACTTGCATCATGTCATTCTGAGGAGTCACGATCGTCGTCACGGGCACGAGCTGATCGGGGCATGGAAACGGCTCGCCCTCGGTCACCGGACAGTTATCGAACTTGAACAAACCCTGGGAATGGGACTTCACATTGTAGCCTCGGTCGAACGTCGTCACTGCGTATTGATATGTAAATCCATTGAACGCGTTGTCATCGACCCACACAAACTCGTCAGGACCGAGGACGTTGTTTGGATGGATACCGTTGATATCGATCTGAATGCCGTACCGGTCGTACCTACCCGACGAACGAAGAGAATCGATAATCTCACCGAAGTAAAGCTGATCCAACGGGGATCCCCGGAACGCTTCCTCCTTGGATAGCTCACCGAGCACCGTCAGATCGCTGCCGTCCGCGTTTACTCCCCTCCACATGTGGAAGCCCTCGAAGTCCTCCACACCCACAGTGAAAACCCCGTTGCTGTCAATCAGCCCCGGCCCAAAATGGAGGTTGATACCCAGATCGAGCGTATCGCCGTCGAACTCGTTGACAAAGAAGAGAGGGATCGGATCACCCGGTTGGTAGCTGGCCCCGACATCCAACGTCTTGTTGTAGACCTCTTGCGCTATGATCTCATAGCGGATCGTGACTACCCCCGTCGTATCCGTCCCACCCACGCCTACCCGCCCGTTCCGCAGGGCTCGGAAGCCAATCGTACGGTCGATGTCCCCGGTATGCGCTCCGCTTGTCATTGGCACGGAGAGAGACTCCTGTACCGACGTCGAAGTGGAGGCGTTCCAACCCAATGTGTCGGGCTGATGGATGAACGTACCCATACTGTCGGGAGGACCCTCCCAGAAAATGTAGTTTTCGAACCACTGGCGGTTCGCGTTCATAACCGGGATCACAAAGACATTCTCGGGCTGCTGCAGTTCCAGCGAATCGGGTCGGCTAACTTGCCCGGCACTGCTACGGGGCACCGCGAACAGTACCACGAGAACTACGTAGAAGAATCCTGCAGCCTTGAGGCCTCTGAACGACACGATCGTTTCCCTCCTAGATTGCCCTAGTTCTTCATCTCGAGTTGCCACTCGTCGTGAACGATGATTCCGATCGCTTCTTTGACTTGATCGGGTTTGAAGTAAACAGGGTGAAATCCCCAGACCGCGCTTCGTGCACCCACCGCTCCAGCAACGTCGGCCACGCGAAGCTCAAACTGAGACGTCCAGAAAGCCACGTCGGTATTGTAAACGAGCGACGAGGTGTTGGAGCATCCATTCCCGTAAATCGGCTCATAGCAATCCCTCGGCGGATCAAACTCCGTCACACCGTCACACGCTGTTAGTTCCGGGAAATACGGTGGGTTATAAAGGTCAGCCACAAGCCCCGTCACCTCGTAGAACCTGCCCGGAGCGGATACCTCGGGACGAAGCTCCAGCTGCGGGAATACCCGCCCATTGGCTTGCTCCTTTGGCAGCGCCGTCCGCATACCGTCTTTGAGGCGGCTCCGGTCACGAATCAGGTTGACCCCACAACGCTGGTCCTCACCCGTGCGGCGAATCTGGTTGGCATTCTGAACATAGGTCACGTCAAGTACATTGACGCAACACTCATTGTAGGAGAACGAGTTCTCCCCAATGCCCACAACGCCCACGATGTTTCCCTGGCCTGTGTAGCTTCCATCCTGATCGCCGCCGAGTTCATAACGAAAGATCATCGGGAACATGTTGATACCCTGCCCGACAAACACCTTGGGGTTGATCACCATCGTCAGGATCTGATTGCCGCACAGAAATGCGTGCCCACCGGCCGCCATATACAACGCAACGATGTTGGGTGTGGTTGTGCCACCCGACGACGTCTCGTCCGGGTTGGGGAACTTGATAACCTGATTGAGGAATGCACCCGCTTCAGCTGCGGAGTTGCCCGTCGCGTTCCATATCAGATTCTTGTACTTGGCGATCGTCTGAATCGGCAACTCGTTCCTGCCACCAAGGCCCAGCTCGAACATGTCGGTATTGGCATTGAATCCTGCGACCGTATCCAGAATATAGGCCCAGAAAGCGTCGTGCTCTGCGTCGCACGGCGCGGTACCGCCGTTCTGCGCAAAACAGACGTCGAGCTCGATCCAGTCATCAACATACAGCAGATCGTTTTCAAATGTGAACGGTACGATGTTGACCCGCACCTCGACGCGGGACTTGAACCCGGAGTTGTCGACGACCTCTATAAAAAAGCTATGAGTGCCAAAAAAGAAGGTCCGCGGCGGCGACTGCGCCCTGTCGCCGACAAAGGGCGTGAAATCGATTTCCCACTGCTCATCGTCATTGAGATCGAGGATGTCCCACCCGTAGCGATAACCGGACACCAAACCGCCATAGCTTGATGCGTCAGCTTCAAACTCGAAAAACATCGGGACCCCGGCAGGCAGATCGATGATTGCAGGCGGTGTATTCGGGCTGGCCGTGCGTATCGTACCGATAAACTGGTTGATAACCGTCAGAATTGGCCCGCTCGAACGGGGCCCTACGAGGATTCGTCTGAGGTTTTGGGCAAGATCGAAAACGGGACTTATCGCGCCAGCCTCATCCATCGCCTGCGCCGCAAATAAGTAGCTACCCCAATCGAGCGGTGGCGACGTCCAGAACCTGCCGCTGTCTTCCGGTGCCGAGTACCATTTCCAATCGGACCACTCGTCGGCATCCTGGTTCTGCCGGATGTAGTCGAGGGCAGCAGCCCAACGATCTGGCGCCGTGTCGAAGTTCGCCAGCGGGGCGAGGATATGCCGGACAGAATCCGGGTCCTGGATCTGGGCGATATTGTCCACATAGTCCCACGATGTCCAGCGGAAGGTTGTAATCGGGGGAACCTCCGCGGCGTTGAGCCCGCTGGCGATCGGAATATTGACAAAAACGGTGGGAGACAGCGTCCTTGCCGTGAACGACCGGTAGGCCGGGTGAGTCGACCTCACGCCATCACGATCCACGGCGCGCACGAAGAACGTGTGTGACCTTCTGAACTCTTCAGGCTTATGCGCGCCCTCGAAGTCAATGGTCGTACTGTCGGGAATCAGATCTGCCGAGAACGTAAAAACGGAGTCGTTGGAGTTCACGCGATCCCATTTGTAGTCCCCCGGAGTCGACGTCGTGTCGACCGGATCGAAAACCCCCGTCAGGTTGTTGGTGATAACATACTCGTAAAAGTCTATCTCACCATCCGGATCCCATCCCCCCCAATACAAATGGACGGTGTAGCTTCTGACCGAGCCTTCCGGTGGTGCGCTCGAAAGCCACACGGTTGGAGGCTCGTTGCTAAATTGAGTCCCGGCTTCGTCACTACAACCCCAGAAATGTGCGCTAACAAACAACACAACGGCGGCGTAACGAATGATCCTGCTCATACTTCTCTCCAGACGATACAGGTGTCTAAATCTTCTTTTTCACGACGGCCAAATAAAATCGCTGTCCCCCCAAACCGCTCCAGCGGGCCACAGGCGACGCGTTGTACGTATTCAAGCGAAGCTTGGTACTGTTGACGTCCGCGGGGTTTGGCCGGACATACATGAACTGCTCGTATATATCGGTCAACGCGAGATCGCGGCCACGAACCGTGAAATCGTATTCCGTATTCAGATAGCCGGGAAGTCTGGCAAAGTCCTCCATCCAGTACGACGGATCCACAGGGTCCCACTTGTAACGCCGTGACAACTTGACGGTGTCGGCGAGGACGTTGATGGTCATCCCATCCGCCCAGAACCCGGACTGATTCAACCTCTCGATCGTCCCAGTACTCGTACGGAGGAACGTATAGAGCCAGCCCTTGATGCCGGCGCCATCTTGCTCCTTCGGGCTGTCGTGTCCCGACGCACTGATCACAAAGTAGAACTCTTTGACGACCTGGGGATCGAACGGGTTGCTAAAGTCCACGGTATCCGTAAACGTCCCTTTGTAATTCGCGGGATACCAGTAGTTCCAGGTGAGCGTGTCGCCGTCACCCGGTATGGTGCCGTCGTAGTTCACGAGGCCGAAGCTGTCGAGCGTGGGCTCGAAGTTCCCCGTCAACGGAACCTCGGCCGGGGTGCCATCCGGTTTCTCGTACTCGTCGATGGACCTCACACGAATGTTATAGGTCTCGCTCCCGACGGTCAGAGACGTCGAATCCGGTGTGCCGAACTCGTTATTGTCTTCTCCATTCTCCGGCAGCCACCGGACGGTTGAGCTTACGAGAGACCCTCCCCGGGCCGGGCCCCCGTTGATATCAGCGGTCCGCCGATACTGAACCTGATAGGTGATGCACTTGTTCTGGATATCAGTGCAGAGCGAGCTATCTGCAGCGGGTTTGTCCCATCCCTGATAGAACATCGTCACCCAGCTGGAGTACGGCACGGTGTCGGGTTCACTGTCCTGGAAGTCCACTGAATCGACAACCGTCACGCCATCTTTTGAATACGTGTTGAGAATTTTGAAGATATGGGTATCCGGTTCGTAATTGACGACGACCTGGCAGACACCTTGCGTGAACTGCCCGGCGTCAACCCGCGACTCCGCACCGGCGTCGTCCCGAACCTGTGCCGCGAGCCGGAACCGACCGCTCGGAATCACATCGGCATCCCTGTTTTCGAGCACGCGCAGCGTGTCCGCAAGATCTTCGGTCCAAACATCCGCGCCCTCCATTGCTACATTGGACGTCAGCGGAAAGAACTTGTACGCGCGGATCTCTCCGTTGGCCGTCGATCCGGAGTAATAAATATTGAACGGCCGAAACATCCCGACTGTATCCAGCTCGGCATTGTTAAAGTCCTTCTTCACGGCCGTCCGGCTGCCATCTGGATGAACAACTGTGATCTCGGTCTCAAAGTTGATCCTGGGGAGCTTGTCGACTGTGGCGACAAACTCGATCGCCGCCGGAAGAGGATCGTACTTGCCGGCGTCATCGATCGCAGAAATATAGAATGCCTGCCGGTTCTTCTTCAGCCCCACACCGCCGACATTTCTGAAAGCGGTGAAGGAAAAGACCGAGTCTGTGCGGCTAGTGAACTGCCCTTCCCGAAGATCCCGAATACGCTCCGCGGGATTCCAGCCCAGAGGAGGCGGTGTGATCGAGTCCTTGATCGTCCAAATGTAGCGCGTAACGATGCCGTCGCGATCAATGCCGCGCCAGTAGACATGCACCAGATAGTTATACTCGGTGGAATCCGGCGGCGCATACCATACTTCTGTATCGGGCGCACGGTTGGTATCTACCAGCGTAGGCTGGTTCCGCCTGCAGGAATGCAGCACAACCGTCAAGCAAACGACGAATAAGAAAAAACCCACTCTCAGCTTCATGCTAAAGGATGCTCCTTAAACTCAAGAGGCTTTGTGGGGTTTGACGGGGACTAAATCCGAAGCGCTTTGAATATAAGAGACTATCCGCCGGGGTGTCAATGAAAAATTTACCAGAATCGTCCCATAACTACCTATGGGAGCGTGAAATAGACCTCGAAACTCACCAAAACGCCCCCGGCATCCTCTCACGCCTCCGAACCCCATCAATCAGGCTTGCGAAGCTCACTGAAGGAAGGGTCGAAGACTGGGGTCAACACCTGATGCAGAGCTTGCTGGATCAGACGGTCCACCACCGTTGGGATGCCGAGCTTGCGCATTCCTTCCGGGGTGGTGTCCGGCATCCCAGCCGAACGGTCTGTGTCTCGGTAAACCATCGAGAATCGAGGCTCCTGCTCCATGTTCATGTTCGGGCCTTCAGCCGGATCGAACGACCTATTATGCCCTCTGCTGACTTCTGTCAATCCATCGGACCGCCTCTCGGCGGTCCTAGCACAGGGCAGATCGACAGATCTCCCCGGGTAATGCGCACCCACCTTCACACTTATGCCCGCCGCATATACGTCCGTGCTTTCCGTACAGGTATCGGGCTTCAGAGACATATGACTCCTTACCCAGCACGTCCGCCTCGTATACGGTTCCTGTTCGTCAAGCCAGTGCTTTGCCTGCGGCTTCCTTCGGACCCCACCTCGCGGTGGCAGCCCTTGCCGTTCGGCTAGCAGTTCCCCCTGTCGGGTCTGCGGAGGACTTGCACCTCCAAGTGGGTGCGCCCTGCCGGGCGCACATAAGAAAAGGGACCGGTGAAAATCACCGGCCCCTTTTCAGGCTTCGTCAAGCGAGACGAATCCTTCTTACTTCAGAAGAACCATCTTCTTCGTCTGCGAGAAGTTCTTCGTCACGAGCTTGTAGAAGTACACACCGCTCGACACGGTCTGGCCAGCATTGTTTCCGCCATCCCATGTGACCGGCTGGATCTGATCTGGAGCCTGGACTTCGTCCACGAGCGTCCTGATCAACTGACCCGCTGCGTTGTAGACCTTCAACGACACATGTGCGCGCTCTTTGACAGAGTACTTAATGGTCGTTGTCGGGTTAAACGGGTTCGGGTACGCGTTGAACAGCGCGTTCGCAAACTGAGGTCCACCACCAGGAACACCGCTCGGGTCAGGAACGATGTTACCCAAGTATTCCAGGATCGTCTTCAAGTGCTCGACACGCGCCGGTGGAAACTGCACGGCCGCATCCCGGATGTACTGGAAGCTACCTCCGGAGAGTACGATCGTGGCCCAGATCTCGTTCGGCGAGCCCGGACTCACGGCGTTCTCCTTCTTCGAACTGATCACAAGCGAAGGATCCGTGCTACCCGGTGTGTTTGTCAACGGGTACGGGAAATCCTCAATGGAAGCGCCTGTCGGTTCGAGTACGTCGAAGTCGTTGATCAGCGCACAACCACCGTAGAGAACAAACGACTGACCCGCGAACGGCGTGCTCGTACCGGTAAACGTCGGTGAGACAGGCTCACCGAAGTTCCCGTGATCTCCATCGAGCAGGTTGAACGAGATCCAGCTGGTCTTCAGCAGAACCGCGCCCGCGCCACCGAGGGTGACCCACTCTGCGGCGATGTCGTCACCGGAGATGTAGAGACCCGGGCCCTTGGTCGATGTACGAACGAACTGCTCCAGAAGACCGAAGTCATCGGACTTCTCTGGGTTACCGGTACCGTCACCAATGGTTGCACTGGAGAGGTTACCGGAGCTCCAGATGATCTTCCGGTAGACGTTGATGATCTGGTTGATGTTCTCCGTGACACGCGACGCCAAGCTGTTACCCACAGCCGACGACGGGCCGATGACATCATACCGATCGATCTTGTCACGGATACCCAGCATGTCGAACGAGCTGTCAAAGAACAGCTGCGAAGGACCGCCACGGTCATCCGTGTCATCCACGTAGAGGATGTCGCCATCGCGGTTGTAACCACCCGCGGGCAGAATCGTGAACTCACACGGGCTGGCCGCAGCTACCGCACGGTCAGTGGTGGTATTGCTGGCACCCTGGCCGTTGAGAGTTCTGTGCCAGTAGTTCTCGTTGCCGTTACCAATAGTGGCATCAGCATCCGTACCGATGAACCACCAAATGGTATCACCCGGCACGAAGTACGCATCGTTCAAGTCGACGCAGTACTTGTCCGGTACAATACCACCGGCCGACGTGAACGCGGTATCCAACTGGAAAGTCTCCCAGGTGTTGGTCCCGTCGCTCCACGAACCGGCATGCGGCCAACGATTGCCCGTCAGACCCGTACGAGTATCCGGCGAACCCAGGCCGGCACCCGACTTGGGCGCGTTGCTGTTTTGGACTCTCGCATAGAGCCACGCCGACGGGCCGGAACCCACGGGAGCCCAGATCGGCGAGATCGTCATGCTGATCGAGTCAGCAGGCTGGATCCCAGGACTGTTCGACGGCAGAACGTCGATCGCGCCATCCGCACGCGCGGTGCCGGTCAACGATCCATCACCAGCGAAGTTATCCTGGAAAATGTCGATATGACGAACCTGAATCTGCGGTCCGAACGTAGCGATACGCTCTAGGAGGAACTCGTCGAGCAACGGAGCGTGACTGTGACAGGCACCGGTGCCATAAATGTTACACCAGACACGGCACATATCGACCGCACCAACGGCGAGCTGAACAGCATCGGCGTCGGCAGCGATCAGCGCACCGACATCGAAGGGCCTCCGGAGCCAGTCTCTCGCTCCACCGTAGTAGACAAAGTTGAAGTCTCTCCAGGTGCCAGGACACAGCGGACCAACGGTCGGCTGACTCCACGAGCGAACGCTCCATGTATAGAACTGGAGGTTATCCAGCGGAAGATCTCGGTACACCAAGGGACGGAACCGATACTCCACACCCGTTCCGGTGTTCGGAACCGCTGGCGACCATACCTCGTTGTTCATGTAGATGCCATCGGCCGTGACGTACGGCATGGCACCCTGACCCGGCAACGGGTTCGGGGTATGACAATCGTACGCAGTGACCAGCGGATCATCAAAGAATCCCCACATGAACAGCGGGTTGAAATAACACGGGTCTTCCTGTGTGAGCGAAACGCCAGGATACATATCGCCGTAGAGGCCGAATGGCGTGGCTGGCTTACCCGTCCACAGACCGACGATGTTATCGCCAGGCGTGGCACTTTCGAAGTTCTCCGTGTTGTTGGTCACCGGAGTGCCACCCGCATAGGTGGTGAGGGTGACATCATCAAGCATGATCGCACCATCGGTCGGCCAGAGGCCGTCCTCATCGGACCAGGCGCCATCCGCGGTGAACCGGAAGCGAGCCTTGACGTTGCCGCCCGGCGTACCGGCGATCTGGTTCGTCACCGTCTCCGTGATGTACGGAGTCAGCGAGATGTTGTCGTAGAGGAGCGAACGAGCCGACAACGTATCGGTGATCGGGAACGAGAACCACGTCGTACCGTCGAACGTGTACTCGACAGTGGTGCCGTCATAACCCGGCTCCGAATCCCAGAATACATTGTAACTCAGGCCAATGCTGTCACCAGCGACCAGGGCGCTCTCAAAAATCTGATCCCAGCCATTACCATAGCCGGGGAGCCACGCGTAACCGCAATACGGCACGGCCGTCGTGGGAGGAGCACCGCACCACATCGACTGCGCACCATTCAGCGGAAGAAGGTTACCAAACGTTCCACCGTTGAGTTCCGTGCCATCGGCGACATGCCAAAACGCCTTGAGCTGGGCCGTTCTATCCTGTGCGGTCCATCCAGGCAGGTTGCCTATGTCACCGTTGCTCGAATCGAAATCCTCATAGAGCAGGATGAACGTATCCGCCGCCGCTGCGGAACGCAGCGCACCGATCTGGCCGACCAAATCAGGAGGCAGCGGGGCGTCAAGCCTCGGAACAGCCTCGAACTGCTTTCTCTGCGTGTCAACTTTCTTGGCGGAAGCGACCGTAGCAATGGCCGTTACCGCAAAAAGGACCACGAGACAGAGTACAAAAGTTTTCTTCATCGTATTCCCCCATCGTTGCTGAGAAGGAAAGTGAATACGCGAAAACCGTAGACAATTTATGGTTGCTTCTACGGATTCAACAAATGAGAAGCACATGGTTCAAGAGGCAAATGGGTTCTCACAATCACTGAAACGACGACGTCTCACCTCCTTGAACATCTACGTTTCAGGGCTGAAGCCAGTAGCAATAACCGTCGGGCACACAGTACTTGTCGAGTAAGAGGTTGACACCAACGGTGGTCGGCTTACATGCGCGCAAACGCACGCGGACTATGTTGAGAGGATTTGCGGTTCATACCGCAAACCATAACCCTTTGCCCCTAGTCCACGCGGAATTATAACATAAACATGGGGTTACTGTCAACAGAAGAAACCGCGCCCGGATCGGCTGAAACGACCGTCTATTCAGCTGATACGTCACCGTCTTCCACTATGTGAGAAAAATCTGCATATCTGGAAAACAGTGAGTAGACCGCGGCGAGGAAATTGTGCCGGTTTGCCTTCAAGTCAGCCTCGGGGCAATTGACAAGGACACGATCGAAATACTCGTCGATCGACGGACCGAGCTCGGATAGAGCGCGAAGGATCGACCGGCTGTCCGAGGAATTCTCGTAGCGAACCAGACTGGGAATGGTCTGCCTGATGAGCTCGGCGAGCTGCCGCTCCGGATCATCCGTAAAGGCGCCAGCGTCGAAGCGTATCGTCTCGCTGAGAGCCCCCGAGCCCTCGAAGGCCTCTTTGAGCGCGGGCCAGCCGACGTCCAGCACCCTCATCTCCGGTTGGAGAATGTTGCTGACGCGCTTCGCACCGGTAATCAGAAGCTCGAACGCCTCGTCTCCCCTCAACTCCTGAAAGGCCCGGGCGCGCTCCAACGCAACGCCGGGCACCGCCCACGCGACCGCCGACACCGCGCCGACGATGTCGTAGACGATCCCCTGTTCCTTCAGGCGTGCTGCCGCGCGTGTCTTGAAGAACTCCGCGAGTTGATCGATGACCGGCCCGCTCGGGTCGCGATCGGCCAGACCGGAGCCCACATAACCGTCGACCGCCCGGGCGATGAGCTCGTCGATCCGCATCGCCGGCCGGGTCTCGAGAATCCTCACAAGTCCGTTCGCCTGCCGGCGCAACGCGTACGGATCCTGCGACCCCGTAGGCACCAGGCCGGCGAGAAAACACCCCGCGATCGTGTCGAGGCGATCGGCCACGCTAAGCAGGACACCCAGCCGGCCGGCCGGGAGCGCGTCGCCTCCGAAACGGGGCAGATACTGTTCGCGCAGTGCATCAACGATCTGCACGGGTTCATTGCCGGCTTCTGCGTAGTAGCTGCCAATCATCCCCTGGAGGAGTGTGAACTCCTTGCCGTCCTTGATCATCTCGCTCGCCAGATCCGCCTTGGCCAGACGCGATGCACGTTGAATCGATTCGTCGTCGACGGGATCGCCATTGTTCTCATTGATGAACTGAGCCAGACGGCAGACACGATCCGACTTGTCACGAAGCGACCCCATCCCCTCGAGAAACACGACGGCGCCCAGCTTGTCCGAGAGTCCGTCGAGACCCATCTTCACATCCTCGTCCCAGTAGAACATCGCGTCCTCCAAACGCGCCCTCAACACTTTCTCGTTGCCCGCCCGGACCGTCCTGGGCGAACCGGGCTTGCCCTCCGTAAACGTAATGAACATGGGGACGAGCTTTCCACCCCGCCCGCGCAGGGCAAGGTAGCGCTGGTGACTCTTCATCGCCGTAATGACCACGTCATCCGGCAGCGCGAGATATCTCCTATCAAAGGTGCCGGTCAGCGGGTTGGGCTCTTCCAACATAAACGTCAGCTCGGTAAGCAACCCGGGGTCCTCGACGAGCTCAAGCTTCTCGCGGGCCGCCGATCGTCTGGCGAGCTTGCCGATCGACTCATACCGCGCCTCGTGATCGAGGATGATCCCCGCCTTGCCGATCGCCGTCAGATACTGCCCGGCGTTTTTGACCCGGATGCCGGCGCGGCGAATCCACGGGACGGTGTACGTCGTGGAACCACTCCGCACACCGGCCAGGTCAAAGCGGATCAACGAATCACCAAAGAGGCAAACGAGCCAGCGGATCGGTCGGGCGAAGCGTACCTCCCCGCTTTCCCAGTGCATCATCTTTGGAAAACGCAGTCCTGCGATCAGCTCGGGCACCGCCTCCTTGAGCAGTGACGACGTCCGCTTCGACTTCAGCTTGCGCGCAAAACCGAGATAGTCGCCGCGGTCGGTCTCGATGCGTTTCAGATCGGCGACCGCGACCCCCTGCGACCTGGCGAAACCAACGGCCGCTTGGGTCGGTTTTCCATCGTCATCAAAGCCTCTTGACACGGGCGGACCGGTGACCGTCTCGGTCTCGCGGGTCTGCTTCTCCGCGAGGTCTGATACGATCATCACGATTCGTCGCGGCGCACCGGTCACGTAGATGTTCCCAAAAGGGAGTCTCAGTCTGGCGAACCGCGCCGCGGCGTCGCGCCTCAACTGTTCGAAGGCCGGGCGAATCGCCGCTGGCGGCAGATTCTCGCAGCCAATCTCGAGTAACAGATCGCTCATTTTTGTTTTGCGTCCCCCACGAGTGGAAAGCCCATGGATGCCCGCTTCTCGAGATGCTTGACGGCAACCCGTCTCGCCAATCCGCGGATCCGCGCGATATATCCGGTTCGCTCGGTCACGCTGATCGCGCCGCGGGCATCCAGGATATTAAAAATGTGTGAAAGCTTGATCGCGTAGTCGTACGCGGGCAGGACGAGATCCTGTTCGAGCATCTTCGCCGCTTCCCTCTCGAAGTTCTGGAAAAGCTCGAAGTAGAGATCGGTGTTGGCGCTCTCGAAATGAAACACCGAGAACTCTTCTTCCGCCTGGCGATTAACCTCGCCCCAGCTGATCCCGTCACCCCATTTGATGTCCATCACCGAATCCACATCCTGCAGATAGAGGCAGATCCGCAGGAGACCGTATGTGATCTCCGCCGTGGCGGGGTTGAGTTCCAGCGAACCCGCCTGTTGGAAGTAGGTGAACTGTGTGATCTCCATTCCGTCGAGCCATACCTCCCACCCGAGCCCCGAGGCCCCGAGCGTGGGGGCTTCCCAGTCGTCTTCGACCAGTCGGATATCGTGTTTTCGGGCATCGATCCCGATGAACTTGAGGCTATCGATATAGATCTTGAGCACGTCTTCGGGCGGCGGCTTGAGAACGACCTGGTACTGGAGAAATTGCTGCACGCGGTTGGGGTTGTCACCGTAACGGCCGTCTTTCGGCCGTTTCGAGGGCTCGACGTATGCGGCCCGCCACGGCTCCGGACCGAGAACACGCAGGAATGTCGCGGGATTGAGCGTGCCGGCACCCACCTCCGAGTTGTACGGCTGGAGCAACACGCAGCCCTGCCGCATCCAGAACGTCTGGAGCTTCATGATGATTTCCTGATACGTGGGCTTTTTGCGGTTCGTGGTCGCCACGATGGTACCTCTGGTCAAGACGTCTGCGCACACCGCCTCGGGCGCGCAGCGCTCACGGTCGTGTTTGATTACCTCTGGGCAATAGCTGAAGGGCTTTGGGAAGACTGTACCCTTGAATGTGGAAAGTATACGTCCAATGAATGATCTCGCCAAAACGTTTTCTCAAAACCGGATCCACGGTGCTCATCGACGCTTCGGTGATTGTCGAACGGGCGGTCTCGGCGACGAAGCCGAGCAGTGCCGGATTCAATCGGACGCGGTGTGGAGACTCCCGGCTGTGAGCTCCGCACAGGCTCGTCCCGTCGGCGGGGTAATAGTAACCGCGCGTCATCTCACCACCGCACTCGGCGCAGGAGGGGAGGTCGGGCAGCGTCCCAAGAACCTCTAGCAGATTGAAGGCGAACACAAGATAGACGTAAAGCGGATCTTCCGCGGGCGGGCAGTCGATGAACTCGCTCAGCAGATCAACGATCCGCTCCTCGGGACTGCCCCAGTAACAAACGTGCTCGACCAGTTCGAGGAGACCCAGAGCGGACGCAAGGTGTGGGAGTGAATCGCGCATCGCACCGAGCGTGGATCGAACGTGAACCTCCTTGAGAAAGAAGAGAGTGCGCCCCTCCTTGTGATAGTAGACCGCCTCGATCAGGTTGCCGACTTCAAGAGCGCCTCGAAAAGGGCTCTTGCTGCTCAAGGCGCCTTTACCGATCAGATTGATTTTTCCGTTCTGCCTCCCGAGAACGGTGGCGAGCACACTCGTCTCACCGCTCCTGGAGCTCTTTAGTACAACACCAACGTCCTTGCGCAGCATCGGTTCTCAAACTCAAGAGGTCACGATGGAAACATAGTAGGTGGCAAACGCCATATAGATAAGAAGACCGAGGATATCGCTCATCACGGTAATGAACGGGCCCGTGGCAATGGCGGGATCGATCCTGGTGCGCTTCATGAGCAACGGTATCAGCACACCCATGAAAGCGGCGACGACGGTAACGCTCAGAAGCGTGGCCCACAGCAGCACTCCCCGCGTCGGCTCCCGCTGCCAGCCTGTCACGATCGCAAACAGAATGGCCCCGAGAACCATGCCGTTCAAGAACGTCACCTGCAACTCCTTGAACACACGTCTCCCGATGTGTGTCGCCGAGATCTCGCCAATCGCGATCTCACGGACGACGACGACGGCCGCCTGTACACCGGTGCTCCCCGCCGTGCCGATCACGAGCGGAACGAAGAACACGAGCGGCAGAAACTCCGCGGTCGAGAGCGCGTAACGGCTCATGATCACGGCGTTGACCACCTGCCCCAGAAGGGCGAAGATCAGCCACGGCAGCCGCGCCCGCGATATCCTGAGCGGCGAGGTCTCACCGAGCTCATCTTCCACCGTACCCGCGATTCTCGCGATGTCCTCGGAAGCCTCTTCCTCGAGCACGTCGATGATATCATCCACGGTGATTCGCCCTACGAGTGTCCCGCCGTTATCCACCACGGGAAGCGTGAACACATCGTATTTGCCAAAGATACTGGCAACCTCTTCCTGATCCATATCGACGGGCACGCTGATCACGTTTTCTTGCATGACATCGGCGACCTTCTCCTGAGGCTCGTGGAGAAGAAGATCCAGGATGGGGATGCTGCCGATCAGCCTGCTCGCCCGATCGACCACGTAGACGTTCTGGAGGTGTTCGATATCGTCTGCGAGTCCCCGCACCAGCTCGATCGCATCCCGGATGGTCGCCCCCTCACGCACGGCAACCTTCTCCACCTCCATGATGCCGCCGGCCGTGTCCTCTTCGAACTCCAGTAGCCCGCGAAGTTTCTCCCGCTCATCCGACGTCAGCAACGCGTCGACTTGTTTGGACTTCTCGGGCGTAAGTGTGGAAATAATGTCAGCCGCGTCGTCGGACGGCATCTCTTCCAGAAGCGAAACGACCTCGGAATCCGTCAGCAGCTCGAGCAGCGCCTGGCCGGAATGGTCGTCGACGACGGCGAGGACATCCGCAGCCGTTTCGTTGTTCAGCTGTTTGAGCACGAACACCTTCTGCTCGTTCTCCAGCCCCTCGAGCAGTTCGGCGATGTCCGCTGGATGAAACGGCTCGAGGAACGCACGCAGCCCCTGATGGTCCGAGCTATCCAGATACCCTTTGAGAGTGTCGTATGCGTGGGTCTCACGATCGGTCATAGCGGCATCCTAGAGAACATTTGCAACCTTGACAAGGAGTTTGGTGCGGCTCGGGCGCTGTGTGCGTTGGCAATACGGGACTCACTAAGAACGGGTTTTCTCGGGGATCTTGGCCTTGGCGGGCTGGGGGAGGTCCGGGGCGAAGGCGCCACCGGAGATCACCATTTTCATCGCTTCCTCGACCGGGATGTCCAGCTCGACAACATCTCGTTTCGGGATCATCAGAAAAAAGCCGGACGTCGGATTGGGTGTTGTCGGTATGAATACATTGACAAGCTCGCGGCCAACGACGCGGTTCATGTACTCTACGCCGTCCTTGGTCACGAATGCCAACGCGTAGGCGTCGCGATGCGGGTATCGTATCAGAACCACGCGCTGGAACGCCGTGGTCTTCTCGGTTATAAGAACCGATGCGACTTCTTTTACGGCGGAGTAGATACGGCGGACAAAAGGCAGGCGGTTCAATACGCTCTCGCCCAGAGAGATGACCCGCTTGCCGATGAGATTGCTGGCGAGGAGTCCGGTGATCACGATGATGACCAGTACGATGACGAATCCGATCCCCGGAATATCGATGATCGGGTATCGTCTCTGCAGCGGCTCGATGAGATTGTCGATCTTGGTAAAACCCCACCACACGACGTACGCCGTTATCGCCGTGGGCGCGATAACGACCAGACCGGTCAGGAAATATCTTCTTAAGAATCTCATCATGTCGGGCACCTGCCGGGAAACACGCCCCAGTTAACCAACGTCCTCCAACCCTTTGCCAACTGAGCGTAGACCCCCAATGAGCACCTTGTCTATTCTTTGTCTCACAACTGACTGGATCTTGAATTCAACCCCACCGCGTGTAATCGTCTCTCCAACGTGGGGCACCCGCCCGATCATTTCATACAAAAACCCGCCCAGTGTGTCCACGTCTCCGTCGGGTAGATCGAGCCCCAGCTCTTCGTCCAGCTCTTCCAGCCTGATACGAGCACTACACACAGCCGTATCGCCATCGATTCGCTTGATGAGCTCCTCTTCGCTGTCGAACTCATCCTGAATATCGCCCACCAACTCCTCGAGCACATCTTCGAGTGTAATCAACCCCGCTGTGCCGCCGTATTCGTCCACAACGATCGCGAGATGGATCTTGAGCTTCTTGAACTCGGAAAGAAGTTCGTCGATCATCTTCGACTCGGGAACGAAATACACATCGCGCCTCAGAGAGCTGAGTGTGAAGTCTTCCTCGGTCACCATCCTGTTCAGGATATCCTTGGTGTGAATGACACCGACAATCTTGTCGATGCTCTCATCGAACACCGGCACCCTCGAGTGGCCCGCGTCAATGATAATCGACACTGCATCGGCCGGGTTCATGTGGATATTCACCGCCACCATATCGATACGCGGCACCATGACCTCGCGGACACGTGTATCGCCAAACTCGAAGACGCTGGAGACGAGGTGCTGCTCGTCCGTCTCTTCCTCCCCCTCTGGATACCCAACGAGCTCGATTCTCTTCTGAAAGGTAAGCACCGGAAAGGACAGCGCGTCGAGCAACCTGGGCGACAACCGGGCGAGCGACCTGACGATCACATAGGCGAGAGGCCTGAATAGGTATGTCACCGGGTATATCGAAAACCTCGCGGAGTTGACGAACCGCTCGGGGGCGCGAAGCGCAACTGCGCCGGCCAGGGCGACGGGGATAACAACGGACAATGCCATGAACGCAACGACGACCGGCGCACCGGCGTCCAACAGCCGGAATGCGATCCGGTATGAGGCGAACAAAACGAGCAAGAAGGCCAGGACCTCAGCGAGAGCCACCGAGAAGTAGTTGTAGACCGCGTCATCGACCAGTCGGTCCACAAAGCGCTTGCCACCTGCGTCGTCGTCTCCGTTCTTCTCCGGCCTCGCGTACGAGAGCAGCTGCATCGCCGAGTAGGCGCCAGTCATCAGCCCGAGAAACAGCAGCGAGAACACATACAGCGCAATATCGATTTCTGTTTTCATTGATTGTCAGTGGGGCAAGCCGCCTTGAGCACCGACGGTCAAATCAGTTCATCGACCTGAGACGAGGCCATCACGCCGCAAAGCAGACGTCTCTCCTCGCACTCCATCCGTTCCGCGTCGGCATCGGACTGATGATCAAAACCAAGTACGTGGAGCAGCCCATGCAGCCCGATTCGTAAGAACAGATTCTTCACGTCGATCCCCTTTGAATTCGCCTCCCTCTCAATGGTTTCGTACGACACAAAGATTTCTCCGGCCACGTCATCCCGCGCCGGTTCCGAACCCATATCGTCCATGTATGAAAAAGAAATGACATCTGTGGGACAATCAAGACCACGATAGTCCCGATTGATTCGCTGGATGTACCCGTCATCCACAAGAACGACGTCGACCGGGAGGTCGGGCTGCCCCAGCGTCCCGGCAATTTGTTGCAGCTTGTCCGCCAGTTGTTCATCGAGCCAAGAGGGGCTGCTAGCCTCCGACCGGCTTAACGACAGCTTCACTCTCC
Source organism: uncultured bacterium (assembly GCA_965372355.1). GTDB lineage: Bacteria > Krumholzibacteriota > Krumholzibacteriia > WVZY01 > WVZY01 > CBDVBZ01. Next base: position 22,842 of record CBDVBZ010000005.1, read on the forward strand.
TGATCGTCCTCCTTATCCTGCCCTGGATATGCAACCCTCTTGTGGTAGATACCGGTAAGAATGCCGACGAATTTCTCCCGGATTCTCGCCAGATTGTTGAGCGTCAACCCGCTCTTGTCCAACTCACCGTCCTGCGCCCGCATATTGATCAGCTTGGCGACCATGTTTCTGACATGGACGGGCGTCGGGTCCTTGAGGGACCGGCAAGCAGGCTCCACCGTATCGGCAAGCATCAGCAATGCCGCTTCCTTGGTCTGCGGCTTTGGACCCGGGTAACGGAAATCATCCTTGTTTACGCTGGAATGCGAGTCGGTCTCCAGCGCCTTCTGGTAGAAGAACGCCATCACCGTCGTCCCGTGGTGTTGTTTAATCGCATCGATGATCAGATCGGGGAGCTTCTCCTCGCGCGCGAGCTCGACACCGTCCTTGACGTGCGAGAGAAGAATCAGGCTGCTCATCTGCGGTGTGATCTTCTCGTGCTTGTTGAAACCCGTCTCCTGGTTCTCAACGTAGTACTCCGGCTTGAATATCTTGCCGATGTCGTGGTAGTAGGCCATCACTCGCGCCCTGAGGGGATCGGCGCCGATATCGGTGGCGATGGCATCCACCAGGCTGCCGAGAAGCATCGCATGGTGGTAGGTGCCCGGTGCCTCCATATTGAGCCTCTTGAGGATCGGTTTGTTGAGGTCCGTGAGCTCCAGCAACGTGAAACGAGTCGTGATGTTAAAGAGACTCTCGAAGATCGGCAACAGGAACATGGCGATCAACGTCGAAGCCAACCCGTTGGCCATCGACCAGAGAAGCGACATGTACAAATCGTGGAGTTCCTCGACCTGCCCGAGCTCGGCGCCGACCACTCCCATCACATAAGCACCCGAGATCAGCAAAGCAACAGAATAGAAATGCGTTCTCGACCGCATCCTGAGAAGACCGACGACAGCCGCCGTGCCGGCAAGCAGCGACACAAAACCGATCTGAGCGGGTACATCGGTAACGAGCGGTACGATAAAGCAAGCGAAGATCGTGGTGACAAGACCAAGACGGTAGTCGAACAACGCGGTGATCATCAAAGAAACAAACGTCACCGGTATCAGGTACACACTGAGCTCGAAACGGATCACGACCGCGGTGAACACCATGTAGATCATCAGTACCGTGAACACGGTGCTCAGCTTGAGCAGATCGCGATACACCTCACGCCGGAAGACATAGATGTAACCGCCAAAAAGCAACCCGAACAGCAGGAGCCGCAGGATCTCGGCGGAGTACAAGCTCAGAATGATCAGCGGCGACCTCTTCGTCTCCATGTTGGCCCGCGTCCGCTCGAGCGCGAGCAGCATCTCGATCTGGTCTGCCGTGACCTTGTCGTGTTTGCCGATGATGCGTTCGTTCTTGGACACACGGATCGTCGCACTGACCTGAGCCATCGCGGCCTCCCTGCGACGATCTGTCTCCTCACCGTCAAATACCAGGTTGGGGAGAAGGTGACTGCGGACAATTTCCACAAACAGCTGCGATGCCCCGCGATCCTTCTGAAAACGGGCGAAGCCCCCCTCCTTGATCACCTGGTCGACCCGTCCCTGATCGACAACATCCCTGACAGAGACTCGCTGCTCGTTGCCGTTTTGCACGACCGAGACTTCGGTGTAGCTCTGCCTGCGAATGGGGCTTGCATTGTCTATGAACCCGCCTGAGAATACCCGCTGCTGGAAGTCCAGCGCCGCGTGTCTCATCACGGCCAGCCGTGAAGGTTCCACGAGCCTCTGCAACATCTTGTTGGTGAGATACGGCAAGAGCGAGCCCGCGATCTCGATCTTCTGCTCGGTCGCCATGCTGTTGTCACCGACAACAACGTTGAGACTGTCGAAAACCGCCGCCAGGTCGCGAGTCAATCCTTCCTCGACAGAAAGATCCCTGACGTAGACGGGAAGCACCTTGAGGGCCGCGCCGGCTTTGGCGATCTTGAGATCCTCGTCGCGAAGGGGGACCTCGAAATCAAACGGGGCGATGATGCTGCGGTCCGAAACCTCGCCCGCCTTGAATATGACCTCCTGGATCCTTTTCGAAGGCGGAAAGAGGAGAAGTACGGTCACGACAAAAATGACGACCAGACCGAGCCGTGGCAGCAATTCCCTGTACCGCTCGCCGGTCATGCGAGAATGGCGAGCGTGCTTCTCCGCGCGCTTGTTGCGGGAGACACTCTTTCTTCGCCGAATAGGCTTCCAGAAAGGCGCCATCAGTCTTTTTTCTCCACGTCGTTACCGTTGCGCGAAAACGCGTTGATAATCTTCTGCACGAGCTTGTGCCGGACCACGTCTTCCTCGGTCATATATACGAACCGGATACCTGCCACGCTGGCCAGAATACTCCGGGCCTGGATGAGGCCTGACCGGGACGGCGGATCCAGATCGATCTGCGTGATATCCCCGTTGACGATCGCCTTTGCGTTATCCCCGAGCCGTGTCAAAAACATCTTCATCTGCATCTTCGTCGTGTTCTGGGCCTCGTCGAGAATCACATAGGCATTGTTCAGCGTCCGCCCCCTCATATACGCTAGCGGGGCAATCTCGATCGTGCCGTTGTCCTGGAGCTTCGTCGTCCGGTCCGCGCCCAGCATATCGTAGAGCGCATCGAGGACGGGCCTCATATACGGGTCCAGCTTCGCCTGAAAATCGCCGGGGAGAAAGCCCAGGCTCTCACCGGCCTCGACAACCGGCCGAACCAGAAAAATTCGATCGATTTCCTTGCGTTTCAGAGCCGCCACCGCGGACGCCACGGCGAGGTACGTCTTGCCCGTGCCGGCGGGTCCGATCGTGAAGACGATATCGTGGGTCGCTATCGCTTCCAGATACTCCTTCTGGTGAGGCGACCTCGGGCGGATCGGGCGCCCCCCCCGGGTGACCACAGCCACATCCTGATCCAGATCCGCGTAGTGCGAGTTGATTCTGACGCCTCCGCCCATGAGATACCGGAAATCCTTTTCGGTAACAACTCGTTTCTTCGCCAGCTCGATGAGCTCCCCAAAAAGGTCGGTGAGTTCCCTGACCTGCTGCTCCGACCCCTTGAGAATGATCTCATCGCCTCGGACAACCACCCGGCCCGGATAGCGCTCCTCCAGGATCTGCAGATGGTTTTCCGTTTGGCCGAACAGCTGCAATGGGTCTACACCCGAAAAGGAGAGAACCCGCTTCTTGACCTTCAATCTGTTACGACCTTCCTTTCCGCCGGGCCGTTGCCCCCGTGATTCTAGAACCTCCGGCCTGTAGAACGAAAGGGATTCCACCGGCTCCCCAAAAAGACAAAACTCCCGGAATGCGGTTTGATCCACCTTCCAAGAGTGTGGGTATCCCTTTCAATTAGGCTTCCATGTTCCTCTCCACAAGCCCTATACAAATAATAGGCCAAATCGAGGGCCCATGCAAACTTTGCAGCCACCACGTTCTGTAACATATTGCCTAGCAATTAGTTGCACCACAAGATGGGGAACATCACCCAACCCTGGGCACTCAAACAAGATCCGACTCTTTCTTGCATTTGCGGATTATCGGAAAAAGGGGTGAAAAACAGCCGCCTGGGGCTCAGTCCGTGGGCCAATCGCGAGGAATGACGAGTACGGTGTCGGGAAATATGAACCACGGATCATCGATCTTGTCCTGGTTGACCTCGAAGATCGCCGTCCATTTCTCGATGTCGTTGAAGATACCCTCTTTCATCGAGATGAGCGTCAGCGAATCGCCGTCTTTGATCTTGTACTCAGCAGGAAGCGCCTTGACCTCTTCGATCTCGCCCCGGACCGTCCGGATCGCGGACTCGAGCTGGAGTACTTCCTGTTCGATGGGGACGATCTGCCGGCGAATCGACTGAATGAGATCCTTTGTGTTCTGGATCTCGGCTTGGACTCTCTGATGTTCGGCCTGCGCGCCGTCGAGTTCCGAGTTCAGCGCCTTGCAGTAATCCGACTTGCCCCCCGAGGACAGCGACTCGAATTCGTCCTCGGAGTAATACTCGCCGCCTGCAACGTTGACGCCGCTGCTTTTCGAGCCGCCGCAGCCGACCACGACCGCAACCAGCCCAACGGCCAGAATCACGCATACGAGAACCCCAAGCCTCTTACTTCTCAATCCACTCACTCGCCCGGCCTCCTCGGCATCAACTCGATTTCTTCCGTTTGTCGGGGTCTCGTTTCGACCTCGGCAACCATCTCCTCGGTCACACCGCTCGCCTTCTTCAATCTCGCGAGCTCGGCCCGGAGCTCGGGGAGCTCGGCCCGGCGGTTCGCCAGACGCAACTGCCACGCGGACAGATCGTCCTGGGCATTCCCGAGGCGTGCCTGGACGGCGTCGAGATTCTCGTTGAGGTCCCCCGAATCAGACTTGAGTTCTTCGATGTCTACGGGCGACACCGTGCACATCTGTGACTTTCCCCCACACGCCGCGAACACCGCGAGCGCAATGAGACTTAGCGTCAGCAAGACGGCAATCGTGAATCTGAGACGCACGGAATAGTGCTCCTTAGTAACCAAGGCGGGGTCAAGTAAAGCGCTGAGAAAGTTAGCATTCGACTAACAGACTGTCAAGACGATTTCTGTCAACTCGCCCCGCGCAACATCAGCAAGCAACTACGGTTTTCCTTTTTTCTCGACGACGCGGATACCGAGCTCTTCGAGCTGCTCCGGTTCGACCGGTGAGGGCGCGTCGTCCATGAGGGATGTCGCCTTCTGCGTCTTGGGAAAGGCGATGACGTCCCGGATCGAGTCGAGGCCGGCAAGGATCATGACGATACGATCGAGCCCGGGCGCGATCCCCCCGTGCGGCGGCGCCCCATATTCGAGCGCGCGTAGCAGGAACCCAAAACGCCGTGCGGCGTCTTCCTTCGATATCCCGGCCACCTCGAGGATTTTTTCCTGAAGTGCCCGGTTGTGGACTCGGATGCTGCCCGAGGCGAGCTCGACGCCGTTGCATACGAGGTCGTAAAGATGTGCCCTGACCTTCGATGGATCGCTGTCGAGGAGTGGTATGTCCTCCTCGTACGGCATCGTGAAAAAGTGATGCGACGCGGTGTAGGACTGCCGTTCCTCGTCCCACTCGTAGAGCGGGAAGTCGTGGACCCAGAGGAACTCGAAGCGGTTCTCCTCCGCCAGCGACAGCTTCTTGCCGCACTTCGAGCGAAGCCGGCCCAGGATCGGCGAGACCTTCTCGGGCCGGCCGATCACGGCGAGAAGGAGATCTCCATCCTCGAGCTCGAGCGTGTCGACGAGGTGGTTTGCCGTCGGTCCGCCGATGATCTTCGCGAGCGGGCCCTTCAGCTGACCGGACTTCTTTCTGAGATGTATGAGCCCACCGGCCCCCATCGACTTCGCCGTCTTTTCGAAGTCCTCAACGGACTTGGCCGTCAGCCGCTCACCATCCTTGACGACAAAGCCTCGGACAGATTCACCCCGGTCGAACGCCTCGCGCATCACTCTGAATTCGGTTTCGGCAAAGATATCGTTCAACGTCTGTAGCTCGAGCCCAAAACGAAGATCCGGTTTGTCGGTCCCGTATCGCTCCATGGCCTCCCGGTATGGCAACACGGGAAACGGTGTCTTTAGCTTCAGGTCACGTCCGACCAGAAAGATCTCGGTCATCAGTTCTTCGACCAGGCGGAAGACATCCTCCTCCTGGACAAAACTCATCTCGATGTCGATCTGGGTGTGTTCCGGCTGCCGGTCCGCGCGGAGATCCTCGTCGCGCATGCAGCGCGCCATCTGGAAGTAGCGATCGAACCCCGCAACCATGAGTATCTGTTTGTAGAGCTGCGGGCTTTGCGGAAGCGCGTAGAAGCTGCCCGGTCGAAGCCGGCTCGGCACCAGGTAGTCCCTTGCGCCTTCCGGTGTGCACCGCACGAGCATCGGTGTTTCGATTTCCAGGAAGTTCTTTGCGTCGAGAAAATTTCTGACGGCGAGAATCACCCGGTGCCTCAACTCGATCTTCTGTCGCATAGGCGACCGGCGCAGATCGAGATAACGGTACCTGAGACGAAGATCCTCGTTGGCCTTGACATCGTCCGTGATCGTAAAGGGCGGCACCTTCGACTCGTTCAACAGATACAACCGCTCGACCGCCACCTCTATCGCCCCGGTCGCGACATCGTCGCGTACCATCTCCTTGGGTCGGTCCTGAACGGTCCCCTGACAGGCAACGACATCCTCCATGTTGAGCCCCTTGGAGATCTCGTCGAGTTGCCCGACCGACGGATCGACAAGAAGCTGCACGGTGCCGTACCGATCTCGAAGATCGACAAACCGTAACCCACCGAGATTGCGGACGCGCGCCACCCAACCCATAAGAACGACTTTTCCCCCGGCGTGCTGCTTGCCCAGTGCACCGCACGTGTGCGTGCGCGAAAACGGGATAACGTATTTCCTGAATTCCTCAGTCATGCTTTGTCTGCTCCGCGTGCGAGGCGAGAAGGTGATCTTCGACATCCACCTGGGTGCGCTGGTCCATATTCTTCCACTTGAGCCTATCCGGGGATTGAGCGTCTACGATAACGACGACCTTCGCCCCTTTCTTCTCCGCACTCTTGAGCTGGGTCTTGAGCGCGCGCATCGAGGCGTCCACCTCGACGGTGCCAAACACTCTCAGCACCCGTGCCGTCTCCAGAGAACGCTCCGCCGAGCCTTTGTCCAGGCAGACGACATAGAAATCCCGTCGGGGTTTCGACCGCGATACGGCCTTCGTATCCGGCAACACGCTGATGATCCTCTCCAGACCCGCGCTGAACCCAACGGCGGGAGTGCTCGGTCCGCCGCATTGTTCGACGAGGTCATCGTAGCGTCCTCCGCCACAAAGGGCGTTTTGAGCGCCCAGCGAGCCATGGAGTATTTCGAACGTCGTTTTCGTATAGTAATCCAGGCCGCGAACGAGTTGGGGATCCTTTTCGAAGTCTCGTCCCATGGCGTCGAGCAGCGAGAAGACCTCGTCGACATGCGTATTGCATTCGTCGCAGAGGTGGTCCGCGATCGCGGGTAGACTCTTTTTGATCTGGTCATCCCGTTTGCAGTCGAACACACGCAGCGGGTTGCTCACCGCCCGTTCCTTGCAGTCACTGCAGAGACTGCCCATCCGGGTTTTGAGCGACTCGCGCAGGATCTCCATGTAACGCTCCCTGCACACCCGGCAGCCTACCGAGTTGACTTTGACCGTCAACCCATCGAACCCCAGAGCTTCCAGTGAGGTCATGACAATATCGATGACTTCGACATCGAGCATGGGACTCGTACTGCCGACGGCCTCGACACCAACCTGGTGGAACTGTCTGTACCGTCCCGCCTGGGGACGATCGTATCTGAACATCGGTCCGATGTAGGATAGCCGGGTCACTCCGCCGACGCGGTGCATCCCGGCGTCGAGGTATGCCCGAATCGCCGCTGCGGTGTTCTCGGGCCGCAGCGTGATACTTCGTCCACCGCGATCCTTGAAAGTATACATCTCCTTCGAGACGATATCGGTCGCTTCTCCGACCGAACGGATGAACAAGTCCGTTGACTCGAAGATCGGCGTCCGAAGAGGTTCGTACCCGAAACTCGCGAAGGTCGAATCGAATACACCTTCGACGTATCTCCACGTGTAGATATCGGGCGGACCTATGTCTTGTGTACCCCTTGGTCGAGAGTACTTCATGTCTGCTTTTCCTCTTCGGCTCCCAACAGCTTATCTCCCGTCGTCCTGCCACCCAACGGAGTAAACGTAAACAAAGCGATACCGGCCGCGGCGCCCAGCGTGTCGGCAACCCAGTCACCGATGCTCATGTCGCGGCCCGGCACGAGGCTCTGACAAAGTTCATTCAGCGCGCCGATCGTCACCGCCACCGAAACCAAAAACCCGAAGGTCGCCCACGGCGATGCGCTGATATTCCAACGGACGCTTCGGAACAGGAGCAAACCCAGAATGAAGTACTCGACGAAGTGGGCCAGCTTGTCCCGCAACAAAAACTCAGGACCCGGTGCGGACAGTGTGGGAATCAACGACACCACAAATATGAGCGCGACGTACGCGACAACCGGCAACATACGACGCCACTTCTTGGCCATTTCCCATCACTTCACAATCGCGCACACGCGAGTCTACGGCGATGCCGAGAAGAACTACCGGTCGCCAAATCGTTTGAATATCTCGAGAACGTCCGTGACCGTATGCGCGTTGCGCAAGCTGTTGCGAAACTCCTCGTGATTGAGAAGACGAGAGATCTTGGCGAGGACTTTAATGTGGCTTCTCCTGCTGGCCTTCGGTCCGAGGATGATGAAAAAGAGGTCCACACCCATGCCATCCAGCGCTGCGAAATCGACCTCACCGTCCGTACGAAAGAAACCAGCGACCAGCTGATCGACCCCGTCCGTGTACGCGTGCGGGATGGCCACACCGTTCCCAATCCCGGTACTCATCACTCTCTCGCGTTCGATGACGTCGCGAAGAGCGAGTTCGTAATCCTTGATCATGTTCTTGGAATCGAAATGCTTCACAACACGCTCGAGGAGCGCTTCTTTTTCCAGCAGCTCCACTCCAAGCAGTATTGTCTCGGCGCTGAACAATTCGGATAATCTCATGTCTGGTCCTTATTTGAGCATGTCTGCGGCGGATACAACGCATGAAAATATTTGGAAAACCGGGGTCTGTCAAGCCTTAGTGACCACCGGCGGTCCGCTCGAAAAGATCGCCCACCTCGCGAATCTGCCCTCTGCTCACCGGTTCGAGGGCCGCTACACCATAGGACTTGAGCAATCTCACCGTCTCGGGCTGGTTGACGGGGGAGGCCGCCTCATCGACGAGTCTGGCGATGTTCTTGAGCTTTCTTGTGTAGTAGCGCGTGCCACTCGTGCGCGTCGCGATCACCGTCTCGGGGAGCGCGTCCTCCCGTTCCAGCACGGCCACCTCCCCACGACCGATCACGCCCCTTTCGGTCAACGACGTTACGTCGCTCAGCCTGCAGGCGCCCAGCCGGTAGGCACCGTACACGACCCCGAGGACCACCCTGCTCTGGTCCCCCTCACCGCCGGCAAAACGGAGATCGGAGAGCAACTCGGGGATTCGAAAACCCTGTTTGGAGAGCATTGACAACTGCACCCAAAAACCGTTTACCGAGTGTGGATCGGAGAACACGACATCCTCTGGAGACAAACGCGAGTAGTCGATCGACTCCTCCGATCGGGCGATCAGGATCGCGCTGTCGCCGCGCTTCGCCGTACGTCTGATTTCGTATATCGCTTCGATCCCGAGCTCATCGCTCCGCATGAGGAACTCGTGCGTCGACATGACAAAGAGATCGCACTGGAGATGCTTTTCGTCGCCCGCATGGAGCACGACGGGGCGCCTCGTCTCGTCGCTGAGCAGGAGGCGCAGCGGCTCGTAGACGCTCATCACGCGGGAAGGACGATCATCATAGACACAGATATCGATGATGTTGTGCTGGGCGTCGCCTCCGCTGACCAGCGCGCTTATCGCTACACCGACAACGAACAACGCGATTACCAAGGTGAGCCACCGCCCCATGTAAGTGGAGATGATGCTGAGGTCGATCGGTTTGATTCTGTCTTTCATTGTTCGGTGGCTTCTACATCGACTGGGAATCCGACATCTGCGAGATGATGATTCTCAGGCTGTCGACGTTCATCAGGTATTTCTCTACACCGTCGGGGACGATGACCTCCGGAGCCAGCGTGTACTGCCCCGGCGGTCTCCCGCTGAGGTCGACCAGCACCGTGACATCACCCGACGACAGCGTATCGAGCATTGACTGCGGCCCCTCGATCGTGAGCGAGACGGTCTTCGGGAAGATCTCAGTCGAGTGCCTGTCGTCGTCGATCAGAATCGTCGGCGGCACGTTGGCAAGTACCCTCCGGCCCCTGGCGCTGACCGAAATCGTCACGACAACTTTGTCGGGGGCACACGTAAAGAGGTCCGGGTCGTAGTCGAGCGCGGTCTCCCGCTCCAGCGATTCGCGGATTCTACCCAGGTCGATGGGTTTTGTCGGCAGCTTCTCCAGTGGTTTCACGGCGCTCTCCGGCCCGGTGACAACCACCATGTCCGGGCGAGCGTTGGGGACTTCGTTCAACAACTGGTTCTGAACGAGGCTCCCCGACAGAATGACGGCAACCCAGACTCTCTTCGAGAGCAGCCGTTCGATTCCCACCTCGACCGAAAACGGCGACAGGATACGTACGTCCCCCGGCTCGACGTTCGGAGGCAGAAGCACGTCCGACACGGAGAGCCGCTGCGAAAACCGCCCCGGCCTGGCCCTGGCCATGTTGACCATGACGCTAATCTTTCTGAAACCCATAAAGAAAAGATCCCTTCGGGTGCCGGTAACGCTAAGCTCGGCTTCCGAGGGAATCCTGCCGGTGAGGGTGAGGGAGTCGGGGAGATTGACGAAGCGTAGGTTCGCTACGTAGTTTCTCTTGGCTTCCTGCTGACCGCTGGCATTGAACCAGATCATCAGCGCAACGATCAGCGCAACGAGCTTCACACCGATGCTATCGATCAGTCCTCGCGGGAAGCTAGTAAGTTTCATACGCCTCCCTGATCACCAGTTCTTGCCCTACGCGTATCATTTTCGAGTTACCCATCCGGTTCGATTTCTGGATCGACGCAACGCTCGTGTTGTACCTGCGAGAAATTGTCCAGAGCGTGTCACCCTTTCTCACCCGGTGCACCACAAGGTTACTCGTTTCCTCCGGCGGTGGATACTTCTTCATGAACTTCAGGACACCGTCGGCGATCGCCCTCGCGGTTTTCGCCTTACCTTCGTCGCTCTTCAGAATCTTTGCGTCGCTCGAATTCGTCACAAAGCCGGTCTCGACCATCACCGATGGCATGTCGATCGACTTGAGCACGGCGAACGATTTCTGCTTCACGGTTCGCGTGGGCGGCAGACCGGGTTGCCGCATGGCCTTCAGGATCTCCTCGGCAAGAAGAGAGCTGCGCTGCATCATCGACTGCTGGTTCACGTCCACCAGCATATGGAGGATGTCGTCGTTCCGGGTCCCCTCGACCCCAAGCTCCTCCGCCGCACGGTCCTTGTCGGCGAGGAGTTTCGATGCGGTCGATTGTGCCCCCGATGGAGACAGAAAGAACAGCTCGATGCCACGTGCGCTCTTTTTCGGCGCGGAATTCAGGTGAATGCTAACGAAGATATCGGCACCTTGTTTCTTGGCGATCCGTGTACGGCTGGGGAGCGACAGAAACACGTCTCGGTCCCGCGTCAAGACCGCCTTGTATCCCTTTCGAGCGTTGATCTCGGCCGCGACGCGTCTGGCGATATCGAGCGCTTCGCGTTTCTCGACCAGATCGTAGCGCCCCACGGCGCCAGGATCCGACCCCCCGTGACCGGCGTCGATGGCAATCACATAGTCGCGCCGGGACGGAGACGTCGCCGGCGCGATGCCCCGGTTTGTCGTCCTCGAAGAGCGCGTCTCGACGGTGGCTTCCACGTCGAGGACGATGCGGTTGGGCATGTCGTCCACCGACACGAGGAAGAAGTCGCTCCAGCCCGCCTCGCTCCGCAGATCCAGAACGACCTGAGCTCCCCACGAGAGCCGGTTGATCCGGATGCGACGGACCACGCCGCCGGAGACGTTCATGGCCCTCAGCTTACTCGATGCAGCGGTCCTGGGAATATTGATCGCGATCCGTTCGGGGTTCTTGACGGACACGACTTCGTAGGGCGCCCGCTCGGACAGATCGATAACCACCCTCGTCTGCCCGCCGTGGACGGCGCACCGAATGTGGCTGACCAGCGGCCGGGCCACACCCAGCCCGGGCAACAGCGCCAAGGCTGCCACCACAACGAGGAATGATAAGCTGCGTGTCTTCATTAGCGACACCCCAACGGTCTTCTCTAAAGTGATCCGCACGACCCCCGTGGATCCCAGAGAATAACTACCTGAGGACCGTTATATTGCGCAAGAACTTCGACGGGTGCGTGACCACAAAATAGAACAGGGGGAAAAACTTTGGCAAGCAAATACTCAGGGGGAGTTAGTCCGTTACTTCCTTGCCGGAAAGCACATACGCCAACGGATTCTTCTTACGGCCCTTGTAGATGACCTCGTAGTGAAGATGCGTGGCGGTCGAGCGGCCTGATGAGCCCACCCGAGCGATCACATCGCCGCGTTTGACCCTCTGGCCTTTCTTGACCAAAAGCTTGGATGCGTGGGCGTAACGGGTGACGTAGTCAAATCCGTGGTTTATCTCGACGGTATAGCCGAAGTTGGCCCATTTGCCCGCAAACGTGACGATGCCGTCGGCCGAGGCAAAAATCGGTGTCCCCAGACGCGCCGAGTAATCCACTCCCCAGTGACGGGAAGACCGCCCCGTAATCGGGTCCATGCGGCGTCCGAAGCGGCTCGAGATCCATCCGCGACCCACCGGCTTGATCGATGGCGTCGCGTTGAGGCGATCCCGGTTATCGCTCAGCGTCTTGACGATATCCCGATAGACATCTGACTGCAACTTCGCCTGGCGCACCAGCTTCTCCACGTCTTCTCTGAGTCCGGTGATCTGCTCCCGCGTGCCCTCGTCCAGTGTCGACAACGACCGGATATACCCGAAATCAGGGCCACCGACACCCACTTCGGTGACGTCTTCGGCGAGATCATCGAGGTTGGCCAGCAAGCGCGCCTTCTTCTGAAAATCGAAGTTCTGCCGGACCTGGCCTTCCAGGTGGGTGACTTCGTGCGAGAGTGCATCCAGCTGGGCTCGAAGGGCCTCGTTATCCTTCGTGAGGCGGGTGACCTGATACGTTTCGCCCGCTTTGAGTGTGTACTGGAGGACGGTCCCGGTGCTCACCGCGACCAGCGCCGCCACCACGGCTAACACCATAAATGCAAGCCACTTAGACACACGAATCGTCTTGAGCCCGGTGTTTCCGGCGGGTACGTACAGAAAAGTGAAGTATCTTTTCGCGTTTCTCATAGGGTCTGGCCTGCTGCGGGGATCACCGTCACCAAACAAGCGAGTAGGTTACGGGGTCGGATGCGTTTCTGTCAAGGCCATTCTCCACCGGAGTCTGCAGGATTGCAAGTTCCATACCAGAGAAACAGCCTATAAAAATCAAGAGGTTACCACGCCTCACGGCGCGGCAACCTCTCTTTTTGTGACTGATGGTGACCGAGAACGGGCGCTAACCCTCAATGTACCCCTGGAGGTACTTCGCCCGGGATGAATGCCGGAGCCGTGAGATGGCCTTCTCCTTGATCTGACGGATTCTCTCACGGGTCAGCCCGAGTTTCTGACCGATTTCCTCCAGTGTGAGCGGCTCCTCACCGCCAATGCCAAAGTAAAGGCTCAGGATCTGTTTCTCACGATCTGCCAGCGTGTCGAGAGCCTTTTCCATGTCGTCGCTCAGCGCGTGCTCGAACGTCTCGTCATCGGGCATCTGAGCGTTCTCGTCCATGAGGTAGTCGACCAGGGCGTTATCATCCTGATCGTTTGAATACGGATCATCGAGCGACACGTGCGTGTTCGCGATGTGCATCGTATCCTTGACTTCGGTTTCGGATATCTGGAGTCTCTTCGCGATCTCCTCGGCGCTCGGTGAACGCCCGAGTTCCTGGTCCAGCTGTCGCGACGCCTTTCCGATCCGGTACAGTGTTCCCGCCCGATTCAACGGCAGTCGCACGATCCGAGAGTGCTCGGCAAGTGACTGCAGCATGGCCTGGCGGATCCACCAGACGGCATAGGAGATGAACTTGTAGCCTCGCTTTTCGTCAAAACGATGAGCGGCCTTTATCAAACCGACGTTGCCGTCGTTGATAAGATCCTCGAGCGAGAGCCCCTGGTTCGCGTACTGCTTCGCTATCGAGACAACGAAACGCAGGTTGGCTCTGACGAGTTGATCGAGGGCTTCCTGACTGCCCTTCTTGATACTGCGCGCGATTGATTGCTCCTCTTCGCGTGTCAACAACGGAGTTTTGTTGATCTCGTGGAGATACAAATCAAGACTACGGTTTCCGCTGTAGCCCTTTGCGACCGTTCTCTGCGCGTTCTGTTTCATCCTCATACCTTTCCTAGGGGCAGGTCATCGGTATAGATGAACTAGTTCTTCTCCGGAATCACCGGCACATATGTCGACACTCCTCGCCGCTTTACCAGAAACGCAATCGGTTCCTTGCGGTCCTTGAGCTTGCGTGAAATCTCGACATACTCCTTCAGGCTATCGACCCTCTGAGAATAGACCTCCGTGATCACATCGCCCTCACGGATTCCCGCCTCGTGGGACGGGCTGCCTGTCTCGACATCGATAACCACAACGCCGTCTTGACCCCGGCTGAGGCCAAAACGCTCCCGTGCTTCCACCGACCGCACATCGTCGACCTGGAGTCCCAGCCAGCTTTCGCCCGTCTGAGGAGCGGATGCGACCACTTCCTCGGGCGGTTCCCGTTCTGCCAGCGTGATTCTCATGTTCTTTGTTTTGCCGTTTCGAACAACCTTCAGAGGTACTTCCTTGCCCACAACCGTATTACCAACCATGAGTCGAAAACGTTCGCTATCCCTTACAGGATTATCGTCATACTCAACAATCACATCACCTTGTATAAGTCCGGCCCGATCGGCTGGCGTGTCCTGCAGCACCTCGGTCACCAGAATGCCCCGCTCGATATCCAGGCCTCTTCCCTGGGCGATCTCACGGTTGAGCTCCTGGAGGCGGATCCCCATAAACCCGTACTGTACCCGGCCTTTCTCGATCAACTGCGCACTGACATTCCGCGCCATGTTGATCGGGATGGCGAAGCCGATTCCCTGGCCCGACGGGTTGATCGCCGTATTGACACCAATCGCCTCACCGCGGAGATTCACCAACGGTCCTCCGCTGTTGCCGAAATTGATCGAGGCGTCCGTTTGTATATAGTCCTGATAGACTTCCCCTTGTCCCATGATACGCAAGTCGTTGCGTCCCTTTGCGCTGACCACACCGACCGTTACGGTGCCCGCCAGCTCGCCGAACGGCGTGCCGATCGCCATGACCCAGTCGCCGACCATCATCTCATCCGAGTTCCCCAGCTTGACCACCGGGAGATCACCACTGGCTTCGATCTGGATGACCGCGATGTCGGTACGGATATCGTAACCCACAACCTTCGCATCGAATTCTTCCTCGTCGGGGCTTTGCCCAAGAACCACCGTGATGCGGTCCGCCTCTCGAATCACGTGGTGATTCGTAAGGATTCGGCCCTCTTCATCGATGATAAAACCGGACCCGCCACCCCGAACGCGACGCGGCTCGTCGCCCTCGGGCAGGAAGAAGTTGAATGGCCCAAAGCGCTCCTCGCTCCCGCGCCTCGCCACGCTCCGCTGTGTCTTGATGAACACCACCGCCGGCCGCACATCGGCGGCAACAGTCGTAAACGTCCCGTGGATGTTGCCCGGCTCGGGTATCGCCCGCAACTCAGTATCTGATGACCGTCCCTGGGGTGAAGACGCGGTTTCCGACGTGATCACGAGGCTCAGAATGAACCCACCGAGAAACACGGCGGTCACCAGGAGAAACACCCGCAGTGACTTGCGAAATGATGTCATAACCGCACTCGTTACGTACCTGTCCATACGTTGTTGTCCTTAACTATATAGATCTAAATCAGTTGGAGAGCCACAGGGAGCCTTCCCCCTGTTCCCGTTGCGCGGAGACCTGATAAGGATTCGGAGAGCCGTACTTCGCCCATAGTCTAGCGCAACTGCCCCGATATGTCAAGCTCCCATAACCAATTTAATTGCACAATTTTACACCAAATCCACCCGAGGAAGGTCTTGGCATCGGGTGACCCTAGGCGAACCCGTTCCCCCTGTCAAACGGAATCGTGCCTCGACCGACCTTTCCCTCACTCGTCCCTTTATACGAAAAGGACCGCTGGGAGTTCCCCGGTTTCCGGGACATAAAGGTGTTGAAGAGCGCCAAAATAGGTTGCCTTAACCACCCTTTGTTGATAGAAAATGAGGGCTGTGCCTCCGAAATTGTTTCTGGCCCGGCCGCCGGTAGCGCCAGCGAGCAACGACAGGCGCGAACGGGCCCAACGTGGGCGCTGGCACCTGACCCAAAACACAAGCGTCTATTTAACAACAACTTGGAGAGTCCCGAAACAATCTTCGAGGCACAACCGAAATGATGGATGGACCCCTTCAGATTCTCTCCCCGGACGTCTTCTTTCTGGCCGACTCTCACTTTCGTGATCGGGAGCTGCCCGGCGAGGCGGCGCGGCGTGATCGGTTCATCCGCTTTACACGGCGCATCCCGGAAAACTCGACGCTCTTCCTGCTCGGCGATATCTTTGACTTCTACTTCGAGTACGCGTCCGTTGTACCCAAGGCCTTTTTCGATATCTTTCAAGCCCTCGGAAGCTGCCGCTCCCGTGGCGTCGATATCCACTTCCTGGCCGGCAATCACGACTTCTGGGTGGGCAGCTTCGTCAGCGACTCCCTCGGTGTCAGCCTCCACGAGAACGATTTCCTGATCGAAAGCCAGGGGCGAAGGATCCGCTGCGCCCATGGCGATATGAGCATTCCCGAAGATTATGGATACCGAGCCCTTCGATGGGTCCTTCGCAACCGAACGGTGAGCAAGGCTGCAAAGATCATCCATCCCGACCTCATGTCGCTGATCGCTCGACACGTATCCGGCCACAACAAGAACAAACAGCGGTACGCCCAGGAGGACATCGCCAATCACGTTGCAGGCATGGCAACAAACCACTGCTACAACTGGGGCAACGACGGCTTTATCATGGGACACATCCACTATCCCCTGCACCGCGTCATCGACGGTCGCGACTTTGTCATCGTCGGCGACTGGATCGATAACTTCACCTACGCACACCTGCGCGACGGACAGATCTCGCTCGAAACATTTGACGGTTGATGGGTTTCTTTAGGGGCGAGGGTCCCAAGGCCCCCTAAATATCCAAAACGAAACCGATACGGTGGCTGTCGCCGAGGTCGTTGGCGACGATGAGCACTGCGTAGTCCAGCGTGAACTTGCGGTATGTGACCCCGAGACCGAACGTCGGACCCTGGGAATCGTAGCCGGTTTTGTAACCGGCGCGGACGAAAAGCCGCTTGAGGTAGCTGTACTCCGCACCGATGTGCTGCTTGGCCTTGCCGTCGTTGGGAAAGACAAGGTCGAGAGTTGCCAGGATGCCACCACGAACGCTCGGGAGCTTGCGCTCGTAGCTCGCACCGATCTTTCCCGCACGCGGCAGATCGAATTGCTCTCCCACGAACTGGTCATCCTCGAACTTGAGCGGCGGTCCCAGGTTGGTGAGCACGCCGGAGAACTTCACTCCCTTTATCATGCTGATGTGGTAGAGCCCCACATCGAACGCGTATCCTTTCGCGGTCGACTCATCGATGTTCTCGTATATCCATTTGGCGGTCACTCCGGCCGAGAGATTCGGCAAGAGGTAGCGCGAGTAGCCAATCGCAAAGGCGACATCATACGCGGAGAACGTCCCCAACGGCACCGCCGATGGTGTGTCCTCGTAACGGTCCATTTGATCCATGTAGAGACCGGTAAACGACAGGCCAAACGTCCCGTAGTCGGTCTCGTGGGTGAGCGCGGCCTGTTCGAGACGGATCGACTGAAAGAACTCGTTGTGCATAAAGAGAAGGTTCGTCCCGAGCACCGCCGACATCGCACCGGGATTCCAGTACGTGGCAGACGCATCCTCCGCCACAGCCGTGAATGCCTCACCCATGCCGGACGCCCTTGCGCCCATCCCCGCACGCAGAAAGAGCGCACCCGCCCCACCGACATCCCCCGCGGCGGCGTTCACCGGCAACAAGGTTATGAGCAGCGTCCATAGTAAATGTTGTAGTTTTCGCATGTTCTGGCTCCCGCTACCTCAAGACGGCAAAGGTCTTTACGAACGACTCAGATCCCCCCGGAGCCTCTACCGACAGCCTCAGGAGATACACGCCGCTAGCAAGTTTCTTGACATCGATAATCTCGTCGAACGGCGTCTGGATCGCGCCGGCTGAATTGTACCATGTATACTTCTTGGATATTGCCTGCTCACCTTCCAGATTGTAAATCTCGACATCAACGGTCGCACTCGTATTGAGAACGATACGCGCGTGAACTTCGCTCTCCCGAACCGGGTTCGGATAGACGATAAACGAGTTGGGCTCGGTAATGTGACTCGCAGACGGCTGGGGGTTTGTCTGCCCCACCTTGCCCTGGCGTTTGCGATCGTTCTGATACATCGGCCAGTCGTTCTGGCCGGATGCGCTCGAACCGGGCAGCGACTGAATCGAGAGTACAACCATGTCATCCAGTAACAGACTGTCGGAAACGGCATCTATCGTCTCGAGCAGACCCGGCGCTCCCAATGCGACAAACGACAGCTCGCCGCTCCCGTCAAGATCCCGGATCGTCGGCGTGGCGCCCAACCCCGATGGGCCAACCCTCGGGAACCCGGACACCATCGTCCCTCCGGGGCTAAAAACAAAGATCGTTCCATCAACGACAGGAAAGATGATTTCTGTGCTCGCGTCACCGTTGATGTTTCCGATCAGAGGACTGGTGAGCGTGTTGTCGAACGCAAGCGGCGGCCAGTCCCCGAGCTCGGTCGGTCGCGGGGGCTTTGGCCAGTTTGTGCGCAGCTTTCCGTTGTTTTCAAAAACATAGAAGTTGGAATCGTCAAAAACGGCAATCTCAACGGTACCGTTGCCGTCGATATCCCCGAGACCCGGTGCCGATGGATTGGCGGCGCGGAGCGCCACGATTCGAAGCGGGTTCGGGATCGCAGGCGGAGTCCTCTGGCCACCCGCCGCATCGCTCGTCGGAAAGTTGGTGCTGGGCGCGAAGAGCACCAGGCGGCCATCCGGAATGGTCACCACCGCCGCGTCGAATCCGTCGCCGTTCAAATCGGCAATGGATGGCGAAGACAGCGGTGGAAAGCGCTCGTTGATCGGGCCTTCGGGCTCGAAGGTGCCCGTCTCGACTGCCCATCCCAACCCCGATCGCACGCGGACGGGTAAATAGTGGATGCCATAAACCGACCGAATCGTGTCCGCCCAGGCGACAACGACACCCTCGCTGTCTCTCCCCGGTTTTCCGAGGGCGCCGTAGCCAAGCGGCGCGCAGTACTGCGCCTGAAGTCTCACCGGCCACAATGTCTGGATCGTGACATCCACCGGCTCGACATCCGATCCAGCTGCGTCGATGAATCGAATCACAAGCGAGTCAGCAATCCTTTCCACAATGACGATGTCGAGGTTCGTATCCTCATTCACATCGACGAGCATCGGTGGCGCGGCCAGCGGCCCGGCCTGGTAGTTGAGCACCGCGGTACTGTCCCCTTTCCACACGAACACCCTTCCATCCACACTCGTCGCGGCGATTTCCTCATCGCCACCACCATCGATGTCACCGAAGGCCGGTGCTCCAACCCACACCGCACCGGGCACTGAAAAGTAAGGCTCGATCGTCGCGGGATCACCGTCACGATCCAGAAACTCGCTGCCATCCTCTTTGAATGCATACACGCGACCCGTGTCGGCCAGCACGACCAGTTCCTCCGCGCCGGCGGCGTTGAGATCGAACGCGGTGGGCGGTTGATGTCTCACGGGCGCCATCCACCGCGTCCGGGTCTCATCATACGCTCTGGCGATCTGGACCGAGCACGTCATGAACGAGTCCGGGACCGAAATCCCCGTCACGGAGATCCCGCTTCGGGCCAGAGAATTCGATGCCGAGTTTGGAGTTGTCGTTGGCCCGAACGCGGTGTTGTTGCCGTCGCGGTAGCTATCGAAGTGGCTCCCGAAGGAGAACGCACCGGCGGTGTTATCCATATCCTGGATGCCATCCGCCTCCTCCATATCAACGCCTTTGCGTGACACGTAGTTGTTCGGCAACATCCCCGCGTCCGCGTTCTGCCGGATGACGTTCTCATCGACATGCCAGATATAGATACCCGAGCCCGTGTTGACAAAACGCCGGGGAACGCCGGTATTCGGATCGGGTTTGACGATGAAGGGGTTGGTGAAGTCCGTTAGAAAGAAGTCGAACTCGGCGCCTTCGAGCGAGTCGGTGTTCTCCGGTATCTGGTTGCTGTCGAGATCGCCGAACGTAAACAGGCTGTCGAAATTCGTGTCGTGTACTCGATTGGTGACGAGAAAATACTCGCTTTCCGTGATGGAAATCCTCAAGCACGAGGTGTCACCCGGAACGGGGCTGTTGATATCACGCAGGCGGAAAGACTCGTCGGCACCGACATCGATGGGATCGACCCATCCGGCGATCACCCGGTTAAAGGCACTAGGAAACGCCGGGACGAACCCTTGCGCGTTGAACAGACCATAGCTCATCAGCTCGAACTCGCCGATTCCTCGCGAATCCGGGAAACCGCTCGGCGTCGAATCGAAAAGAGGAAGCAATCCCAACCGGCTCCCCACCTCGAACGCCCAGATCCCCAGCTGCCCAATCGTGATATCGTCCTGGCTCGCCGACTCGGGCACGACCATGAAGTTATCGACGAGGAACGGCTGCCCGCCCAGCGAATCGTTCGTCTGCAGGCCATAGACCGTGCTGTCCTCAAAAGCGGCGTTGATATCGGTACGATCGAAGAATGTCGAGAAGAGCTGATCCCTGGAATTGTCATAAATGTCGGTTTCCTGTCCGGCGCCCGCGTGAAGAATCATGAACGTGTCGTAAAGCGAAAAATTCTCGTCGGCGTCCGCGGAATCGATCACGGTCTGCATCAACTCCACGACCCGAACGTCCTCGAAATCATCGTCGCCGTAGTACCCCATCTCCTTCGGCGCCGTGTACACCCTGGGCGTCACCCTCCACGCAATGACCAGCTCGCCCCGAGACGCACCGTTGTAGTATTGCTCGAGGTGTATGAGCTCGTTCGCAAAAAAAGTCGAGTCGCGAGTGCTGCCGTCGGGCAGCTCACGCATAAGAGTGTCGGTAAACTGGACCTGGAGCGCGAGGAGACGAAGCGTATCGATTCCCGTGGCCTGGTTCTCGAGAAGGCCGCGGACATTCGCGCGCTGATAGACATTCAAGCGCGTCGATACGGGTAATGGCGCCCGTTTGGCGTAGCTGTCCTTGGCTCTGTAGGCAGGCGCACCGGTACCACCCCGACAGACGCCGGGTAAGAGCGAAGGTAGCAACAAAAGTGTTGAGAGGGCCGGGACGAGGAAACGTGTAGCCTTCACCAATGCTTCTTTCTATCTAGAAATCAAAAGGTAATCTAACACATGGGGCTAAAGGGGGCAATAGCAAAGGGGAGCTGGTCTTAGCAAACGCCGCCCCTGATCGGCAGTCACTTCAACTCAACTCCCCCTTACACTTGGTCGGCGTTCAAACCAGCCTGCTTCTTGCGCCACCTGCGAGTGAGCGCTTGCTACCAGCCAACCAAAAACAAAGTCCCGTCAGCAACGATGGGGGAACAGACCTTTCAACGCGACCCATGCTTCTCTTTCTCTCGCGACCTGGACTTGCCGCCGCTCGAGGTTTTCTTCGAAGCCTTGGTAGACGGCTTCGACTGTTGGGCATGAGCAACCTGCTGCGTCTTCTTCGTAACCTTTTTCGCCCTCGCGTCGTGCTTCGACACAGTCGCGACGCCGGAACGAGAATCCTGCCGCGCGCGCTCATCATAGCTGCGTTTCTCCAGTTGCCTGCGCATTGCGGATAGATCCTTCTTGCTCTGAACGAATGAGCTCCTGCTCGATATCAGTTTGTTGGATGTTGCCGCCCGGGTATCGGTCTTGCGCTTCTTCAGCGGCTTGACGGCCCGAGCCTCGTATGCGACCGGCTTGCTGTGCTGCCTGTCCTTGACCGTATTCGCGCGCACATCGTCCCGCCACCGATCCGTCCGCACGACGTCCGTATAGCTGTCCGCATTGCTCCCACCTTTGTGGGCCGGGCGCAGAGCCCGGTACGGGTCCTTTGCATGAACGCTGTACTGTCTGTAGCTCTCGCAACCGGAGCGGCAGTACCTGCGCGTGCCGTGGTAGTCGTGCCAACCGGCACACAAGTAGCTTGGGTATCGCACATATTCTCTGATGTAGAACCGGGCGTGGCTGACGCCGATCACGCGATAGTCGCAGGACGGCGGGACGAGGCCGAGATAGAAAGTCCTCGCCGCGAGATACGGGTCACCGTAAATCTGCCAGCCGAAGTTGCCTGCGAAAACACCCCAGCCATAGTGCCTGTACGTAAACCGAACGGGGCTGGAAACGGCAAACGCATAGGCGATGCCGCGATCGAACGTGCCGGCCAAATCGAAGTCGGCCAGGTAGAACCGGTAGACCCTGCCGCCTCGCAGATACGTGTTGTCGTAGGGCGACATCGGATAGACGACGTGGATATAACCCGCCGTATCAACCACATATACAGCCGCATAACAGTTGCGTGACGCGCGCACATTAAGAACGGCATTCTCGACGGTCGGGTACACATCATAGCCATACGCATCTTCGCTGTAGACCTCGTCGGCCTCCATCCACACGCGGATGTCCGCGGGGCGAGTTGTGTAGGTGAAGCTACCGTGGACACCGGCCTGGGCCGGTACAAACGCCGCCGCCGACAAGATCATGCTCCCCGCGAGGAGCGCGAGCACTGCAATCGCATTCCGTCTCATCGCTGTGCACCTCCTACGCCAGGGGCCAGTTCTTGATTATTGATGTCCTTCTGGTACGCCCAGTCGAGCGTGACCGATGCGGTAGACACCGCCACCACATTGATTTTCGCCATGTTAAAAGTGATGTCGACGATCCGGACGATATAACTGTGGCCCTGGATGAGCTCGACCTGGCCGCTGGGCGCCCACCCAGCCACGGGCGCCCAGTCGACATAGATCAGATCGATGAAACCATAGTCCTGGACGTCCACTCCGGCCCCCTGGTCGGCGAATAGCGTGGGTACGCCATTAGGGGCGCCGAAGTAAACATCCGTCGTGGTTTCGTCCCAAGCCTGAGGGAAACCGTAAGGTTCGGAGGAGAAATCGTATCCGCTCAGGCTATCTGCTTGCCCCAGATAATCGAATAAAACCAGGTTGGTCCCCTCGGGACGAGGGGTGTCGAAGATATCCTCATAACTGAGTTCGCTCTCCAACCCGTCTCTGTCAAATGCCAGAACTGCGTAGAAGTAGGTGACGCCGTTATCCACGTCGGTGTCGACATAACATGTGGTGCTGGCGCCGACCCTGGCAACAAACTGGAAGTTGCCGGTCGCCTCGCTGTTCCAGTAAATATCGTAACCGGCAATATCATCTTCGGGATTAGGATTCCAACAGATCTCCACCTGGAGATCACCGGTGATGCTGTACACACCATCCGGAGCACTCGGCGGGCCATTGTCAAACACAACCATTGGATCTTCGTCGTCGCCGCACCCGACAAGTGTGACGGCGACGACGGCAATCGCAGCAACGATGGGGAAAACGATTCCATGGCCCCGATGTTGTAACTCTCTTATGCGGAATCTCTTTCTCATCACGGCGACATATAGCGCAATGGTCGTGCCAAGCCCGCCAGAATGCCGATCAACCGGCTCTTCAGCACGCCTAACTTGCTGTATGTAAGCGGATTACAAGTTCGACAAGACAAGCCAAACCATGGTCCCGGAGCGGTTCTCGGACCCTTTGGGAGCCTCTCAGTCGTTACCAAGAGACAACACCCTGTCTCCAAAAAGGGACACTCTCTGAGGGAGTGATCCGGGCGTACCCAAAAAAAACGAGGCCCCAAGACGGGACCTCGTGAAGGAGAGTACACAAAAAAGCTGACGATCACTTCCTCAGGAGTTAATGTCGAGACCCCACCTCTCGAGATTAACATACTCCGCAAAGCTAGCAGCTAAGCCTAAGAGGAGTGTGATCGCCAGCTTCCTTGTTATTCGCGACCGTGAGGTCGCTATTCTCTAGGAGAAAAGCCTCATTTCTTTTCTCCGCTCCGAATCCAGGTTGGATTCTTGGGGACGAATCCCCAAGAATCCTTCCCCCACCAGATGGAAGTTCCTTACGCACGGGATGACTTCCACTGTATTGCTATGGCAAGCCGCGTGCCAGACGCCGTTTCGCGATCAATTTGCTTAAGTTTATAACCCGGTACGAGAGCGCCGGTTACAGAGATAGTGGATCGGCGCGAACCCGGCCGAATCGACCGCACATTAACAAAGTTTACAAGACGATCGCGCCAGAAACGCGATATCGATCCAAAACGCTTTAGAATAAGGAAGTTAGAAACAGGAAAAAAGGACTATTAAAACTTTTAATAGGTGCGGAGGTTGTAACGCTTGATCTTCGATAGAAGACTGGGATAGCTGATGCTCAATTCGAGCGCGGCCTGAGATCTGTTCCATTTGTTGCGTTCGAGCGCCGCCTGGATCTCTACTTTCTCCAGCCGACTGATCCGCTCGCGGAGTGTCATCGGTCTGCCGTTCCCGTTCCTGCCGCCATCCGAGGTGACAATCTCGCTGGGCAGGTGTATCGGCTCGATCGATTCCCCGTCGTCGGCGAGGATGACCGCGCGCTTCACGACCTTCTCCAACTCGCGGACATTCCCCGGCCAGTGATGCTGCTTCAACAGCCCGAGGCCCTCATCCGTGATATCGACGATCTGTTTGTCCATCTCTCGCGTGAACTTGCGGAGATAGTGAAAGAACAAAAGCTCGATATCTTCCCTGCGCTTGCGCAACGGCGGTACCGTCAGCGGAAAATCGTTGATCCGGTAGAAGAAATCCTCCAGGAACCGGCCCTCATCGCACAGACGCAGCAAGTCGGCCTTCGACGCGCAGATGACCCGGACATCAACGGATATCAGCTCGTTCGAACCCACTTTCCTCACTTTGCAGGAATCGAGAAACTGGAGAAGCTTGCCCTGCATCGCCAGAGTCGTCTTGCCGATCTCATCGAGGAAAATCGTGCCTCCGTTGGCCTCCATGAGCAGACCGTTCTTGTCGGTGGAAGCCCCGGTGAAGGAACCCTTGACGTGGCCAAAGAGCTCGGACTCGAGGAGGTTCTCTGGCATCGCGGCGCAGTTGATATGAACAAAACGCCTGTCACGCCGATCGCTCAGCAGGTGCACGGCATACGCAATCAAGCCTTTGCCCGTTCCCGTCTCGCCCTGGAGCAGAACGGTGGCGTTTGAGTGCGCAACACGCTCCGACAGATTGAGCAGCTTGATCATCTCGACATTCTCGGTGACGATGCTTTCGAAACCTTCACCCGAGGGTTTGGGTTTCGGCTCGCGCCGGCGTTCGTTACGCACCAGCTCGTAGATCGACAGAGATATCAGTCTCGAACACGCGGCAAAGAAATGGAGCGCGTCCTGCCCGATGGGATTGCGATGACTTTCCTTGTCCTGATGGATACAGATCACGCCCACCGCATCGCTCTCAAAACCGAGATCCTGAAAAACGAGCGTTCCCAATCCACCCTTTGTCGACTTAATGACGTCGGACAGTCCCGACTCGCGGTGGGCATCCGTGATCGTGAGGCCTTGTTTGCCCCGCGAGGAATCGTCACGTGCACCATGCCATGCCAGAATCGCTTTCGCCTCCCGGGCACCGAATCTCTGACGACAGACGACATCCAAACCCTTGCCACTCGTTTTGGGAATGGCAACAAAACCACTTTGCGCGTGCAGCTTGCTCATAATCAGCTTGAGCGACGAATTCAAACCCAACACAAGCTTGTCGCGTGACCGCGCGCCACTGGGAACGGCACCGATCATCGGTATCTGCTCGAGTACCTGACGTGTGTCCCGACGCATCGTCGTTTCGACACGCGCGCGCATCGCTGCAAACAGCTTCTGAGACTGCGTATCGCGTTCCTCGTCAGCGATGCGATCGGCCTCGTAGAGAGCGAGCAGCGCATCATCGAGGTTACCGGAACGGTACTCGACCATCGAGAGAAGCGATTGCGACAGCATCTGCTCTCGTGATTCCTCGATCTTGCCAAAACCGACGATAGTGTCGCTAAGAAGCTGCTTTGCCTTTAGCAGCGTTTCTTGATCGGAGTTGCGCAGGAAATACCGGCCGAGCATCCGTTTCGAGCGAAGCTTCTCGTAGACATTCCCGTACTTCCCAAACATCTGAATGCTCGTCTTGAAGCTTGTCGTCGCACCATCCCAGTCCGTCAAACGACGGAGACACTGGGCCTTTGTACGATAGAAATAGCCAATCTCGAAAAGCTCTCCACAATTCTGTGCGACTTCCAAACCTTCCTCGATACAAGACAACGCCTCGTTCGGCTGACTCAACTCGAGGTGGACATCGGCAATCCTCCGGAGCACCTCCGCAGTCACATCGCCTTCCGGCGCGAACTGCCGCGATTTCTCGAGAGCTTTCTGGAGGTTCCGCATCGCCTCTTCGGGCATGCCCCGGGCGATCATGAGCTCGCCGAGGTACTCATCTGTCAGCGCGGACTCGCGGACGTATCCCAGGTCGTTCGCCATCGCCTGAGCGCGAAGGATGTATTTCTCCGCCTTGCAGAAATCCCCACATTGGATAAACGTGCGGCCCTGCATGAACAGCGCCTTGGTCAGTTTGTAGGGATCTCCCATGCGCTCCGCCATCGCGGTCGCCTTGGAGAACGAACTCAGCGCATCGCTAAAACGACGCAGCTTCGCGTAGACGACACCGAGATTCAACTGGACGCGAGTAAGGTGCTGGGTCAACCCCAGCGATCTTGCCAACTCGAGCGATTTTGACAATGAGGCCAACGCGCGGTTCCACCGGCACGCGTTCTTGTGCAGCAGACCGAGGTTGTTGTACACGTAAGCGATACCGACCCGATCATCGATGCGCCGGTACGATGACAACGCATCCATAAAGAAGTCCTCCGCCTCGCTGCTCAGTCCGAGACGGTGGTAGGTGTTGGCCAGCAGCAGCTGGGCGTCCGCGACCTCTTTGTGTTCGTTGGAATGTTTGAGCCTGCGGTATGCGGCAAAACCCAGTTTGAGGGCTTGATCGTATTTTGACTGAATTAGAAGACCGTACGCTTCGCGTCGCTCGATCTTTCCCAGCGCAGTCTGAGGGGCGTCCTCGGTAAGGAGGGTCCTTGCCCGGTCGAGCCACTCCTTTGACTCCCGGTGCCTGCCCTTATGTCGGTGGCAATCACTGACACGCAGCAACAACCGATATCGATCAGGGAAGTTCTTTAGCTCCGGTGTTTTGAGTGCTTCTTGGAAGTATTCGATCGCGGTAGAATAGTTCTCCGTCGAGAAATGCATCTCACCGACCTCCGCGCTAGGCGCAACTATCGGTTCGGAGAACTTCTTTCTATTCTGTTGGAGCCGGTCTTTATCGTCCCGTGCGTTAGACATTGCTAAATCCCGCTCTATTGCTCAACTGCAGTTATGACAACGGTTAGTTTAGAACACTATCCGAACATTCCTGAGAAAGTACATCCACCAGACCCTTGCCTCCGGTCCGGCCGGAAAATAACCTGAAACATTCGCTCCACCGGAGCCGCCACCATCGGGCCGCGTTCCAGGTTTGATACCGGCAAGATCGTCTCCATCCCCCTCGTCATCTTCTCCCGAATTGCCGTAACCGCCATCACCAGGCGCCGGACCAGGCGGGAGAATATGGATATTGGTGGGAGAATCTGTATAACCGGGGGATTTGGCAGAGGGCGTTGTGGCTGGATATACGAGCAGGATAGCCAGAACGGCTATACACACTACAAGTACCCGTTTCATCCGACCATCATCTCCTTCCCACAAGTCGCGAGAATAACCAAATCAGAAGGGAGGTATAGAGGTAATCTATACCTCTATCAGAACATAGTGGGGGGGGTTAGCGATGTCAAGGGCTCAAACGTGGCTTTTCCGTCACTCGTCCTCGTCGTGCGAACGCTTGTACGGTATATCGTATTTTTCAAGCTTTTTGTAAAGGTTGCTCCGCTGCATCCCGAGTTTCCGGGCGGTCTTACTGACGTTGTAGCCATAGGTTCTGAGCTTCTGCAAAAAGAACTCCTTCTCCATGGCGTCTTTGAACTCGCTGTACGTCTCTTTTTCGAAATACTCCTGCTCGATATGCTTGGCCGGTCCCATCGCGGGCAGGTCGTCGGCATCGATCGTCGGCTGCGGGTTGAGGATCACCAGCCGCTCGATCAGATTCTGGAGCTCACGGATGTTGCCCGGCCAGCTGTACTCCTTGAGCATGTCCATCGCCCGCCGCGTCAGCTTCTTGGGGCGCTGACCCAACTCGTCTGCCGTGGCCTGGAGAAAGTAATCCACGAGCAGCGGGAGATCCGTGATGCGTTTGCGAAGCGGGGGAATCGTGACCGGGACGACATTGAGCCGATAGAACAGGTCCTCTCGAAAACGCCCCGTCCGGGCCTCCTCGTTGAGATCCTTGTTCGTGGCCGCCACGACCCGGACATCCACGCGCATGGTCTGCGTGCCCCCAACCCGTTCGAATTGGGCCTCCTGGAGAATGCGAAGCACCTTGGCCTGAGCCGACAGACTCATGTCCCCCACCTCATCGAGAAAGAGCGTCCCCCCGTCGGCCAGCTGAAACTTGCCCACCCGTCTTGCCACGGCACCCGTAAAAGCGCCCTTCTCGTGGCCAAACAGCTCGCTCTCAATGAGCTCCTCGGGGATTGCCGCACAATTAACCTCGATGAACGCCTCCTTGGCGCGTGCGCTCATATCGTGAATCGCCCTCGCCACGAGTTCCTTCCCCGTACCGTTCTCTCCCATGATGAGAACGCGCGCATTGGTCGGTGCAACCTTCTTGAGCGTCTCCATAATGGCGAGCATTTGCGAGTGCTCGCCGATGATCTGCGTCTTTCGCTGGATCTCTTTTTTGAGGGAGATGTTCTCTCTGAGCAGCTTGCCCTGCGCCAGACCGTTGCGGATAACGAGCAGAATGCGATCGGCATCAACTGGCTTTTCAATAAAGTCGAATGCGCCGAGGCGGGTCGCATCGACGGCGGTCTGGATCGTGCCGTGACCCGAAATAATGATAACCGGCAGATCGGATCTCGACTTGTGCAGATGTGTCAGGACCTCCATACCATCCATACCCGGCATCTTGATATCGAGCAAGACGAGATCAACGACCTCGGTATCCACCTTCCGAAGCGCGGTCTGGCCGTCTTCCGCAAGAACCACTCGGTACTTCTCGTACTCGAGAAGTCGCCGGAGTGAGTCACGGATTCCTGCTTCATCGTCTGCAACAAGTATCGTTTTGGGCATTGGACCGGTAAAAGACTCGGAGTGACTCGCTGTCAGACTTTTAGCATAACTTCCCTCGTTTCGCTACGTCAATCACAGCGCCCGGGTTTCGCGCGAGGGACGGCCGATAACGAGAGCTTAGCAAAAAAAAAGGAGCCTGCGAAAGAAACCTAGGATTCGCGAGAGGAGGGACTTTCGGCTTCTTCCGCAGGACTTGTGTCTTTTTCGTCCGCGGGTTGAGCTGAGTCCCGCAGGGACGTCTGCTCCAATCCGCGGAAGTACCGCCGCCGCCAGGTCGGCGTTACTTAATCATGGATAGCTTCTGTGAGACCACCGACCCTCCGGCTTCGATGACGCCAAAATATGTGGAGCTGGCGACCCTGCGTCCCGCGTTGTCGCGGCCATCCCACCGGACGCGGACATCGGGACCCGCCGGCCGGCTCGCATACAGCTCACGGACCAGCGCACCGCGCACGTCGTAGATACGGATGCTCAGCATCTCACCCGCCTGGAAGAAACCCTGGTTGAGCGTCACGTGAAGCTCGGTTTGCGGATTGAACGGATTCGGGTAGCTGCTGACGCTCTCTATGGCTGCCACGAGCGGAGCGCCAACCGTGAGACCCGCAAAGAAAGCTTCGAGCCCCGGCACCATCGACGGCGGGGGCAACAGTGGGTTCTCGACGCGGCCATCAAAGCGGGCCAGCGGTCCTCCGAACAGGGCACGAAAATCCTCGGCAAAAATTTCGGCGGGGCGGTTGGCGTGGATCGCACTCGCGTAGTAGATCAAGTGGTCCTGGATGCCCCGCAACCTCCTGTACTCGCTCCATTTCGCGTAGTCATACGTTGGCATATGGCGGTACTGAAACACGTGCCCTATCTCATGGACGGTGATGTAGGCAACGCTCTCCGCCGATGGCTCATAGACGTGCGGACTCAAAAACACGCGGCGGCCGCTCGCCGAGCTCGTCAGGAAATGGGTGCGGGGGAACGGCAGGATGAACACCTCGACATCGACGTGCATCAGCGGGTAGGTGATCTCCCGCAGCTCCTTGATGACTCGATCCGTCGGAAACGGGTGAAACTCGCCGTCACCCTGGTTGACAATCAGTGGGTCGTCTACGTCCGTGACCACCGACACGTGAAGACGACCATCGAGATGGATGGTCCCGCGCGTGCCGTCGTATTCGGTGAAGTTCTTGAGATAGTCGGCGGTATAAACAGTTGCGTTGATGCCGTTGGCGAATTCGATCACCAACGCGTCGTCTGTGTCGGCCCGCGGTGTGGCCGGGAGACTCAAAGCGACACCGGCCACAAGCGCGATGAGGGTAAGTCGGCGGATTGGAAAAACCACAGGAACCTTCCTCGGCGCTGTACAGATATGATATAGCTGAATACTTCTACTTAAGGACAACTACCTCTATCCAGGGTGTACTGCAACGGATGTTCCCTGCACCGCGTTGTGCGCGCGCCCCCATTGAGTGTGGAGAGGGTACTCCGCCCACGCCTGAGCTATACTACGAAATTGCTGTAGTTTACAACCCTTACTTAAACGAATCGGATAGAAAAATATGCAAATTCATATCCGCGTCGATGCTTGCGGGTCTCGAGGCGATCGCAAAAACTGCGGGTAATCCCCCATGAAATTGACGCCGGTTGCGCGAAGCCGCCCAACCTATTGGTATTGGTTAGATTCTGGGGCGGTGGCTCACCCAGCTTGATGGCGGAGATTTGGATGGTGGCTATGCGTCAACCGGCGGGTGGGCGGCCGTCAGAACCGGATCCCGGTGCCGGCGTTGAAGCGGGCCTCCCCCTGGAGGCCCATGCCGAAGTCGAGTCTCAACACGTCGCGGATCGGCGAGTAGAAGCGAATGCCGACCCCGCCTGTCCCGTGGAGCTTATCCAGATCGAAATCATCCGCGCCGTTCCACGCGATACCCCCGTCGACGAACGTCACAAAGCCCAGACCGATATCGACCTGCTTGACGAAGGGGAGACGAAACACCTTGCGGGGCAAATACATGTAGCGCCACTCGATGGTCCCAAACCAGCGGTGGTGGCCAATGAACCGCCGCTCCGGGTACCCGCGCAGCGAGCGCCCGCCACCGAGCCCCACGGTCGAGAACTCCGGAAAATCCCCAAACTGGTAGAACACATCGGAGAGCACGGCGAGCACCGACCGGTCGGATACACCGTGGAATAACCGGATTTGGTTGCGGAATCGATAGAACGGGTTGCGCCCGTCGTCCACCGGTATGCTCTGGGCGATACTCGTAAAAAAGGTCCCTCCGCCGGCAGGCTTGAGCTGGCTGTCGCGGCTGTCGAAACGATAGCCGATCTGGGGCGAGATGATGACATCCTTGCTCGTCTCCTTGAAGGGCGCCCCGCTACGGCTTTTGTCCAACGCGAGGCTTCCCTCGATCTGTCTGAACCGCATACGGCTTTGGGTGAGCGGCAGCGCGAGGAACACACTCGCCCCGACGTCCTCCAGCAAGGTGACCTCGGGGTAAAGCTTGCCGCGGTCGAAGTACCGGATCTGACCCCCCACACTAATGTGGCGCCAACCGACCCATCCGGACGACCAGCTCAGGGATACCCGGTTGTCGTTTCGCTGGTTCCGCTCGTAGCTCGCGGTCAACTGTTCGAGTCGCCCCCGGAAGTTCTTCTCCTTCCAGCGGAGACCGTAGGTCAAACCCGTCTCGAAGTTGTATTTGAACGTGGGCAGGATCGTCCCCATAAACCACCGCGAGCGCTCGGTCACGTGGATCCGGAGCGCGGTGTGCCCCGCGCTTAGCGAATCGGCGGTTATCGTGACTTCGGCGACCGGGCTGAGATCCGAGATAAAGCGGATGTCTCGTTGGATCGCCTTTTCCTCCAGGACGTTGCCCGGCTGGGTCTGCATTTCCCGGAGGATGGCAAAGGTCCGGGTGCGGGTGTTACCCGTGACCGTGACGGAATCCACCACCGTCCCGTAGGCCCGGACGAGGCTACTCGTGTCCTCGGTGTCGGAGACGGACCAGACGGTCGTGGGGAGGGCGAACAGAAGAAAGAGAACGAGGGAGGCTGCAGTCCCAATTCTGCCAAGGCTCATGCCAATACCTTAATATTTTTGCAGTGGATTGGAAAGACTTAATTTACGGCCGTTCCGTGCAAGGACTATTCCGGTTGTGGGGTGGGAGCGGCGACGGTTTTCGCCGAAGCCCTCCGGCTGCCAAAGCGGCTGAGGAAAAGTGCGCCCAGACCAACAAGATAGGCAAAAACGCTGATCAACCAATAAACCGCTTTGAATAGCGCCCCGATCGGGGCACCGGCAGGCAGGATGGATATGGCGGCCCCGAGAAGTGCGGGCAAATAAATCGTCGCCATGCCGACGAATACGATCGCAAACGGGTTCGTTGTCTGGAGGTTCAGCTTCTCGCTGACCTTGCAGCCAAGCGTATACGCGAAGACCGTGCGGGCAACGATAAAGAGGGCGATCCAGCTGACAACCACAACCAGGGCGAGCGGGATGCCGATGATGGTGATCAGAAGCACGAGGGCCACAAAGAGCACGAGGGGTGTGCCGACGATGAAGAGAAGAAACCCAGCGCCAAAAGCCTTGAATGTGTCTTTTTTTGTTTCTTCGTGGGTCTTGACAACCCGGTCTCTGAGGAACAGAACAAACAGAAACGACAGGACAACGCTGACAAAGAACTTCACGATGACCATCAAGAAGCCAAACGGATGGGATGTGTCGAAGAACCGCGACATCTGGTGAATCGGAATCGACAGGTCTTTCCACATCACCCGCTCACCGTGGATGAACACTTCTGGTTCCTCGTGGAGCACTCCGCCGACAACAACGACATCACCGTTGATCTCCGCACCGGAGATGATATCAGCATCGCCCGCCATAACCACGACGTTGCCGATAACCTTGCCCTCGATTCTCACATCCCCGCCAAAGACCACGATGTCACCACGAACCAGCTCGTCGGCGTTGACGCGAACGTCCTTTCCAAACTGGACGATGTCGGTGCCCTTCTCGCGATACTGACGTGACCGCCTGGTGCTGGTCCGTGAGTCGAATATGATCCGGCGCTCGGACGTCGTGTCGCCGTCCTCGGAGACCGAACCCTCGACGCGTATCCCGCTCTCATCGATCTTGATCCGGACGGCCCTCTCGGGACGTGTATCATCGGGCACGCGCACCGTGTCCGCCTGCGCCATAGCGAGCGCGGGCGCACAAACGACCGCAAGAAACAGGGACAGCGTGCTTGCCTTAGAAAGAGTACGTCGCACGTTCTGAACTCCTCTTCTGAGATACCCGCAGGAAGAGCAAGACCCCAAGCGTCAACAACAGGATCGTTGCCAGTGCCGGGATCACAAAGAGCTCCCCGGCCCGCGCGAGCAGCGAGAGCGCGGCCAGCGCGACGGTCTTGAGCGTTCTGAGATTCGTTTTGAGCGCGTCGAGCATCCGTGTGAGGGCATCGGCGTCGGCCGCCCTCTCCTGGACCTCGATATACGCATCGGTGACGAGAACGGTACCTTTGCCGAGCATCCCCTCGAGAGGCCCGATGGTCACCGGAAAAACGGCGGCGGCAACGATCAGAACCGCCAAACCGGCCAAGGCCACCTTGAATCGGTCGCGTGTCCAGTGAAATAGACCCCCCGGCACTGCCAAGGGCTCCGCAATGCGGCCCGCTTCTCTGAGCTTGCTGATGACGCGGTCGGCAAAACCGAGCGGCGCCGGTTCGAGCGGCATCCCGTCGAGAAGCGTATTCAGCGATCGCAACTCGCCCAGCTGCTCCGCGCAGTTCGGGCAATCGTCGATGTGACGGTATGCGCTCGCGAGATCGTCGCCTTCGAGACTACCGTCGGCCAAATCATGTATCAGTGTATTGAGATCTTTGCAATCCATCGTGTCACCTGCTGTTTCTCGCCTGCTGAATAACGATGTTACCGCTTGCGGTTTCGATCACCAACTTGCCTTCTCCGTTGCCAACAACCCCTCTTAGCACTCTCCTCGACACCTTGTCGAGCCGAATATCCAGATCACCTTCGATCGACCCGCTCGCCGTACTGACATCGAGCAGAAACCCATACTGATCCGCCGCCGCAAACATGATGCTGACATCACCGCTCGCCGTCTTGACCACAAACTCCTTGTTGCCCACGGGCAGGATGTTCATCGTGACATCGCCACTGCTCGCAAACGCCCTCACACTCCCCAGCACATTCCTCAGTGTCGCGTTACCGCTCGATGTACGTGTCATGACATCTCCCGCACAGTCCTGGATCAGGAAATCGCCACTGTCCAACTCGACGGTCGCGTTGCCCGTAACACGGTACACCTCCATGTCGCCGCTGGACGCCGACAGTGAGATCGAGCCCCCGGCGCCGCGGATCAGCGCGTCGCCACTCGAGGAGCCGACATGGATATCACCCCGGACATCCATCACCTCGACATCCCCGCTGGAAACTTCAACAAACGCATCGCCGCCGATCGTCTTCAAGAAAACACTACCGCTGCTACCGTAGACCGAGCAACCACCCTCGATCGATGTCACCTGAACGTCACCGCTCGCGCCGGAAACCTCGGCGTCGAACGAAGCCGGTACCTCGATCGTTAATTCGACGCGTGCCTTTGATCTCGTCCCCCGCAAAAACGACCACAGACTCTCTTCTCCACCACTCGGGTAATGCGCGATGATCGAGATCTGACTCCCGTCGCTATCAACCTGGATGCTCAATTCCTCCATCCACTCTTCTGCGGTCTCCTGATTCTTCGCGCGGACAAACTTCTCGACTCGTATCGATACTTCCCCGACTTCCTGTTTGCCCACGATAATTGTTTTGCCGCGCGGGTTCTTCACATAGAGCTGGATCTCGTCATCGACCCGGACGGTCTGGTTGTCCTCATCGGTCAGCTTGTACGGACTCGCCTCAGCCTCCAGTGGCAGGACCCAGGCAAGGCCGAGCAAGCCGGCAAAGGCGACGCCCATTGCGATGCGAGCCGTGTCGGCTACTGAAAGTCCGTGTCCCGTGCGTGCAACCATCTTTTGATCACCCGTTCTGATACTACGAAAATTGACTCGAAAAGATTCGCCCAAAATAACATCCATGGTCGCCCCTCACCCGGTCGCCGCGGCACCCTGGAGGCCACACCTGTAATTTATGTTATGGCAATACATTACCAGAAGTCCTTTCCCTCGAGCCGCGATTTGAGCATCTCCCGGGCCCTGTGGATCCTCGCCTTCACCGTCCCCAGCGGCACATCCAGGGTCTCTGCGATCTCCTCGTACGAGAGGTCCTCCTGGTGACGTAGCAGGATCATGACGCGATAGTGCGGGGGCAGGTTCTCGATCGCGTCCCAGAGCTGCTTCATCTTCTCACCCTTGGCGAAGACGCGCTCGGGGTCGTCCCCCGGCGACTCGTACTGCCGGGCGTACTCGCCGCTCTCGCTCTGGACCGGCTGGTCCATCGGCAGCGTGTCGATGCGTCTCTTGCGTATCGTGTCGATGCAGAGGTTCGATGTGATCTTGAAGAGCCAGCTGGAGAACGCGTAGGCGGGGTTGTAGCGCTCGAGCATCCCGAACACCTTCATAAACGCCTCTTGGGCAAGGTCCTCGGCCTCCTCCCTGCTTCTTAGCATCCGCAGGCAGATGTTGAAGACGGGGCGCTCGTATCTGTCGAGCAGCGCCCGGAAGGCTGTCTCGTCCCCCTCTCGGGCACGAGAGATGAGCTCCCTGTCGTCTTTCAATGTCCGTCTTTCGGTAACGATTGCCGGGTGTCTGCGTGTCGAGGAGCAGCTAGCCCAAAATAGCTTGACACATTCGCCAATGTGTTTCTAGAGTTTGTTTTACCAGATTCTTACATGCCATTCTTGCGGGGTCGCGTACTGCACCCAATCCTTGATAACCGGGAGATGAAAACGATGACATCAATCGAATACGTCCACGCCCGTGAGATACTCGACTCACGAGGTTTTCCGACCGTCGAAGTTGACGTCGGTCTCGCGTGCGGGGCCATGGGCCGGGCCGCGGTGCCGTCCGGCGCATCGACCGGTACGCACGAGGCGATCGAACTTCGCGATGGCGAGGAGGGTCGTTACGGTGGCAAGGGTGTGCGTCAGGCCGTCAACAACGTCAACGAGATCATCACACCTGAAATTCTCGATCTCGATGCCCTCGACCAGCGTTACATCGACGGGCTGCTCATCGAACTCGACGGGACCGAAAACAAATCCAAGTTGGGCGCAAACGCCATACTCGGTGTGTCGCTCGCCGTCGCGAAAGCAGCCACGGATGCTTCCGATCTGGAACTCTATCAGTATCTCGGAGGGATTTCGAGCCGGGTGCTGCCCGTGCCGATGATGAACGTGTTGAACGGCGGCGCTCACGCCGACAACAACGTCGACCTCCAGGAATTCATGATCATGCCCGTCGGCGCGCCGAGTTTGTCGGAAGCGCTCCGCATGGGGTCCGAGACATTTCACGCGTTGAGAAGACATCTCAAAGAGAAGGGCTACAACACGGCAGTGGGTGACGAAGGTGGGTTTGCCCCGAACCTTCGGTCGAACGAGGAGGCGATCGAGGTCATTCTCGAAGCAGTGACTCGTGCCGGTTACAAACCTGGGGACGAGATCGCCATTGCCCTCGATGCGGCAGCCAACGAGTACTCCAAAGACGGCAAGTACCAGTTGAGCACAGGCGGCGGCAAGACCATGGATAGCGACGAGATGATCAAGTTTTTCGCCGGCTGGGTCGACCAGTACCCCATCGTGTCGCTCGAGGACGCGCTTCACGAAGACGACTGGATCGGTTGGAAGTCACTGACCGAGGAACTCGGCTCGAAGATTCAGATCGTCGGTGACGATCTTTTTGTGACGAACCCGACGCGGCTAAAAAGGGGCATCGAAAACGGTGTCGCGAACTCGATTCTCATCAAGCTCAACCAGATTGGAACGCTGACCGAGACACTGGACACAATCGAGCAGGCGAAGCTCGCCGGTTATACGTGTGTGATATCACACCGAAGCGGCGAGACGGAGGATACGACGATCGCGCACGTCGCCGTCGCCACGAACGCCGGCCAGATCAAGACGGGTAGCATGTCGCGCACTGACAGGGTAGCCAAGTACAACGAACTGATCCGGATCGAGGAATCTCTGGCAGGGGTCGGAGTATTCCCCGGCAAGGATGCGTTTTACAAGAGGTAGACCGGTGCGATACTGGGAATCCGACAGACGAAGAAAGCGACCGCCTAAGAAACGGACGGCGTCGCTGAGACGTTCGATCGCTTCCGGGGGTGGTCTGGGTCACTACCCCTTTCTGAGAAAGTTCTATCAGCACCAGGCGGTCATTAGTGTCGGTCTGACGAAGTTCATTTTCTTTCTCGTGATCGCTGTGTTGCTCTACGCGTTTGTCGTCGGAGATGGGGGGATCGTCCGCATTATGCAGTTGCGGCACGATAAGGCAAACATCGAGCACGACCTGGCGATGCTCGACCAGAGCATCGGATCGCTCGAGTATGAGATCCAGCGTCTCGACGAAGACCCGTCCGCGATGGAGAAGCTGGGCCGGGAACACTACGGTTTTGTCTACCCCGGCGACCGCGTCTACAAGATCATTCGCCCGACCCGATAAGCCCGCCGGATTCGCCCCATAATGGCTTGACATCTCTTCTTTTGGGCGTTATACATCTACGCAACATTGACGCGGGGTGGAGCAGTCTGGTAGCTCGTTGGGCTCAACCCGCAGAGTCAGGTATGAACACTAAACTCAAGGGGGACATAGCAGAGCAAGCGGCTGTCCTTCAGGCCCTCAGACGTGGTTGGGGTGTTCTGAAGCCGGTTGGAGATCGACTGCCGTACGATGTCGTCTTCGACGTGGAAGGTGCTCTGGTCAGAATTCAGGTCAAATACGCTTGGCTTGACAAGAAGACCGGAAACTACGTTGCGGACAATCGTCGGACCAAGACGAATCGCCGACGGATGATCCGCGAGGGTTACACAGCCACCGATTTTGATTTTGCTCTGATCTATGTGGAAGAGTTTGATGTCTTCTACGTGTTCCCTGTTGATGTGTTCATTAGCTACGGCAGCGGAGTTCACCTTGTCGAAGCCGAGAGGCGTCAAAGAAAACCACGATCCGCCGAGTATCGTGACGCCTGGGACCTGATGATGCAATGGGCTGTACGTGAGGAAACTTGCGTGCGAACACCTGTCAAATTCGGGGAAGCCGCTGGCGGGGTAATCCCGAGCCAAGCTCTGAAGACTTCAGAGAAGGTGTAGAGACTTGATGGCAGGCACCCTAGCAGGCTTCGGAATGAAGCGCTGAGGGTGAAGGGAAAGTCCAGACCACAAACCGTTCAGGGCAGCGAAAGCTGTAGTGGTACGCATAACCCAAAGGTCGCAGGTTCAAATCCTGCCCCCGCTACCATTTCAAAAGAAGATTTCCCGGTGCCGAGACTTTGCGGCGCCG
>CBDVBZ010000006.1:0-60619 GCA_965372355.1 uncultured bacterium
GGTGATGCTCTTGTTCTCTTCGACCAGCGCGGACGCGATGTATTCGATGAGTTCTTTTATGGTTGCCTTGTTGACTTCCGACATGTCCTTGGGCCTGCCTCTCTCAATATCGACTCATAGGGTTATCGCTCTATTCCTTCTTCTCGTCGGACCCGGCGTCGGAGTCGGGTGTATCGCCACCCGCTTCGGCGGGCGCGGGCTTCTCAACCTTCTTGCTCTCCTCGGCAGGCTTCGCTTCGGCGGGCTTGGCCGGCTCCGCGGCCGTAGCTGCTTCCTCGGCGGGCGCGGCTTCGGCAGGCGCGGGCTCCTCAGCCTTCTTGCTCTCCTCGGCAGGCTTCGCTTCGGCGGGCTTGGCCGGCTCCGCGGCCCCAGCTGCTTCCTCGGCAGGCGCGGCTTCGGCAGGCGCGGGCTCCTCAGCCTTCTTGCTCTCCTCGGCACGCTTCGCTTTCGCCTTGTCCGACATAAGCCCCTGCTTCACCGATTCACGCTTCGCGGCGGCCTTCTGCTGCTGTATGATAATGGCTTCGACACGCGCCGCGAGCTCTTCACCGGTCACACCTTGCTTCATCAGCTTCCATTTCTGCAGATAGCCCAGCTGGCGAAGAATGCTCCTCGCACTCGTTGTGGGTATGGCGCCTCTGTCGAACCACTTGAACACGGATTCCTCGTTCACACGAACTTCCGCGGGTGTCGGGATCGGGTCGTAGTACCCCAATGTCTCTAGAAACCGGCCGTCACGCGGCATACGCGAATCGGCTGCGATCAACCGATAGAATGGCCGTTTCTTTGATCCCATTCGTTTGAGTCTGATTTTTACCGACAAAACATTACCTCCGGTTGCATGTAGCTCTGGTACTTAGAAAGGAGCGAAAGGCAGTTTCATCTTTTTGCCTTTCCCAAACATCTT
Source organism: uncultured bacterium (assembly GCA_965372355.1). GTDB lineage: Bacteria > Krumholzibacteriota > Krumholzibacteriia > WVZY01 > WVZY01 > CBDVBZ01. Next base: position 908 of record CBDVBZ010000006.1, read on the forward strand.
CATCATTTTCTTCATATCCTGAAACTGTTTCAAAAGTCGGTTTACCGCCTGGACGTTTGTTCCACTGCCCCTGGCGATCCGCTTTCGACGACTGCCATCGATAAGCTGCGGGGTTTGCCGCTCCTCGATCGTCATCGAATTGATAATGGCCTCTACCTGCGTCAACTGGCTCTCGTCTACCGTCAATCCCCTCATGGCGGCTTTCGAAAACCCCGGAATCATCTTCAGGATGTCTTCGAGAGGCCCCATCTTTCTCACGCGCTTCAATTCTCCGAGAAAATCGCTCAGGGTGAACGTCTGTTCACGGAGACGCTTCTCGAGCTTCTCGGCTTGCTCCAGATCCATGTCCTCCTGGGCCTTCTCGATCAGCGACATCATGTCGCCCATGCCCAGGATGCGGCCCGCCATGCGGTCCGGGTGAAAGAGCTCGAGATCACTGAGCTTCTCGCCGACACCCGCGAAGCGTATCTTTGTGTCGGTGACCGCGGTCACCGAAAGCGCCGCACCACCTCTTGCGTCCCCATCGAGCTTCGTGAGTACCGTGCCCGTGATGGCCAGCCGTTCCTGAAACGTCTTGGCCACATTGACCGCCTCTTGACCCGTCATGCTGTCGAGAACGAGCAACACCTCTTCGGGCTTGGACAGGCGCTTAAGGGTCTCGAGTTCCTTCATCATCTCGTCATCGACGTGGAGCCTCCCCGCCGTGTCGAGAATCAGCGTGTCGCACATCAGCTCTCTGGCGCGCGCCTCTGCATGCTTGAATATGTTCGAGACATCCTTGTCGCTCGCATCACCTCTTGCTACCGGTATGTCGATCTGAGAACCAAGAATCTCCAGCTGCTCCATCGCGGCCGGCCGGTAAACATCCAGCGCAACAAGAAGCGGCTTTCGTCCCTGCTTTCGCAGGAACAGCGCGAGTTTTCCCGCGAACGTCGTCTTGCCCGAACCCTGCAATCCAACGACCAACACCACGGCGTCGGGCCGCTTGAGCAAAAACGGCACGCTGGCGCCGCCGAGAAGCCGCGTCAGTTCTTCGTGAACGATCTTGACGATCTGCTGCGCCGGCGTAAAACTCTTGATGACGCCTTCGTCGAGCGCTCGCTCCTTGACCGAAGCAACGAAATCCTTCACGACCCGGAAGTTGACGTCCGCCTCGAGCAGCGCGCGTCTGACCTCACGGGCGGTCTCGTCAATATCCTTTTCCGAAATCTTTCCCTTATTTCTTAGTTTGGAAAAGACTCCGTCGAGTTTCTGCGCCAGGTCCGTGAACATACGTGCCCGTCTTCACGCAATCAGCTGGCTTTGGATTCTTGCAAGTGATTGGATGAACGTGGATTAGCTGATATCGAATATGTCCATAAAAGAGGGAATTTATCAGATTTGTAGCTGAGATGCAAGTGCTAAAAAACGCCTTATACGACAACGGCTTAGGCCTGCACAGGCCTAGCCGCGAATTGCGGTGATCGCGGCCCCGTAATCGCCGCTCCTGAACACGGCCGTGCCCGCGACGAGGATCTCGGCACCCGCTTTGCGTGCCGGGACGGATGTCTCGGGGTCGATGCCGCCGTCGAGCTCTATTGCGAACGCGAGATTCTGCTTGTCGCGGATCTCCCGGGCAGTTTCGACTTTGCTCAGGACTTCGGGCATGAACGACTGGCCGCCAAAACCCGGGAATACACTCATCACGAGAAGCATATCGATGTCCGCAAAGTAGTCGGTCACACGCTCGAGCGGCGTATCGGGATTGAGGACGAGCCCGCATTTTGCGCCGTATCCACGAATGGATTTGAGATCCCGGCGGATATCGGTACTTGCCTCGACATGAATCGTCAGGATATCGGAGCCACCTTTCACAAAACTCTCGATGTAACGGTCGGGATTCTCGATCATCAGATGCGTATCCAGCGTCAATGACGTGAGCTTGCGGATCGCCTTGACGATAAACGGGCCAAACGACAGGTTGGGCACAAAGTGGCCGTCCATCACATCGAGGTGCAGCAGATCGGCGCCCGCTTCCTCCGCCGCGCGGATCTCTTCTTCAAGCCGCGAGAAATCCGCGGCCAGAATGCTCGGTGCAACGGCGACTTCGCCATCGCCCAGTTTGCTATTCGGTACCAGCTGCAACCAGTTCAACAGAGTCTCCCTCGCGGATCATGACTCCCGGCGCGGGAGTTTGATCGATGATGGTGTTTGGATAAACATCTCTTCTCGATTCATAACGCACGTTGCTGACACGAAACCCCCGCCTTTCGAGCTTTTCCCTTATGAATAGCAGGTCCTGTCCCTTGAGGTCGGGCATCAAGTAGCGATTCGGCCGGCCTCCAACGCCCACTAGCAAATCGATCTCGGATCCCTCTTCGACCTCCTCGCCCACCGACGGCGAACACGCCACGACCGTCTCTCGTGAGTCACCCTCGTGCAGCACCCGGGCGACCCTGCCCGTCTGCAACTTGTGACGGGTCAAGAGCAGACGGCCCTGTCTCAGCGAGAGGTCCTTTAGATCGGGGACACGCTGCGTTTTTGGTCCGAGGCTCACCGTCACCGAAATCGTTCTTTCCTGTTTGACCGTTTCGTTGTGTCGCGGCCGTTGGGCAACAACGTAACCTTCGGGAATCTCGCTCTCGTGCTGGCGTCTGTCGACTTGGATTTTCAGGGCGACCGTTTCCAGAAAACGCGTCGCCTGCTGCTCGCTCATTCCCCGCACATCCGGCACGATGACACTGTTGCGCTGATGAATCAGCAGAGGCATCACCACGGAATTCATCAGCAAGGCGCCGACCACAAAGACGCCGACGATGAATACTACGGTTAAGCCTATGGATTTCACGTTCATTGTATGTCTCTCTCCCAGAGGGCCCTCCTACTCCACGCCCGACGACATACTTCCCCACATCCCCCGGTATTATACGGAAAACACCGGCGCGCGACTCCAATGATTTTTTCGCGCGAAACAGATTTTCTTGTTCGGTGAGGCTAACCCAGGATATCGCCCTTCTGCACCCGGTACCCGGCCCGGAATGACTGCGCGGACATCTCCTTCTTACCCGCAATCTTGATCGAAACCAGCTCGAGGGCGCCATCGCCCGTCGAAACGACAAGGGGGTCGAGCGAAATGACCTCTCCCGCTCTCCCCGCTTCTCCGGACGGCCAGGCAACCGCCGCCCGCAGAATGATCAACCGCAGTCCCTTGAATGTGGTATACGCGGACGGCCACGGCGTCATCGCGCGGATACGGCGCGATATCTCGGGTGCACGCTTTTCCCAGTCAACGAGCCCGTCTTCTTTCTTGATCATCCTGGTGAGCGTTGCCCGATCGTCGTCCTGCCGCTGCGGATGCACCGTGCCATCGACTATTCCTCTCAATGTCTCGACAACCAGGGAAGCCCCCAGGTGAGCCAGCTTCGCCTCGAGGGTTCCCGCCGTGTCGCCCTCGGCGATGGACACGGAACGCACGAGCAGGATGTCACCGGTATCAACTCCTTTATCCATCAGCATGGTCGTGCAGCCCGTTTCCATATCGCCTGACAGGATCGCACCCTGAACGGGCGATACACCTCGGTAACGGGGCAACAGGGATGGATGGAGGTTCACACAGCCTCTCGGCGGGAGACCGAGAAGATCCGCGCGCAGAATGAGACCAAACGCAGCGACAACGATGAAGTCAGGCACGAGCGGTGTTATCTCCGCCACAACCTCGGCGTAGTTCTTCTTGGACATTTCCAGGGTTGCGATATCTTGCTCGATCGCACGTTGGCGCGCCGGTGTCGGTGTAAGCTTCCTGCCCCTTCCCTTCGGACGATCCGGCTGACTCACGACGCAAACGACGTCGACATCCGGGACCGCGGCCAGCGCCTCAAGGGTCGGCACGGCGAACTCCGGGCTACCCATAAACACAACCTTTGAGGTTTGGTCAGCCAAAGTGGGCACCTCAATGAGTCAAAATGAAGGATGGTTTTCGGCGAGCTTCTTGAGCTGTGTTTTTACGAGGCTTTTCTGAGCGCTCGACAGATAGTCGATGAAAAGTCGCCCGTTGAGATGATCGATCTCGTGCTGCAAGATCCGCGCATACATACCTTCAGTCGCCATACTGCGCGTCTCGCCACCGAGATCCTGGTACTCGACTTCGACGGCTACCGGCCGCAGCACCGGTGCGGTGACCCCCGGGATGCTCAGGCATCCTTCCTCGTAGGTCCACAGCTCGCTGGATGACGAGACGACCTTGGGATTGAGAAGGACGCTTGAGTCAGCATTCACGTCGTTCGTGTCCTTCATCTCGAGGGCTATGATAAGCCTCTGGCTATGACCGACCTGAGGGGCGGCCAGCCCGATGCCGGCCTCGCGAAACATAGACGCAATCATCGCCTCAGCCAGCCGGCGCGCATCACCATCGAAGGTCGTGATTTCCTCCGCCGCCTGTCTGAGAATCGGGTCCGGGTAGATTCTCAAGCTAAGTTGTTCCATCGCATTTCGCCCGCCCCTCGAACTCCTCCAGCGCGTCCGGGGGCAACCGCCCTCGTTCAAAGCTTACTCTTTGTTGACAACGCTTGCAACGGCGCTCTTCAACACCTCTATCTTTACATCATCGGCAACTTTGAGGATGATGATGTTGTCCTTGAGTCCCGCAACAGTCCCGAATATACCACCGCCGGTTACCACACGATCACCCTTCTTTATCGCCTCGACCATCTTCTGCAAGGCCTTCTGCTTTTTCTGTTGCGGGCGAATCAGGATGAAGTAGAAAATGGCGAACGTGGCAATGATCACAAATATAAAACCGAATCCACCACCACCGGATCCTCCTCCCGTCCCGAACACGATCCAATCCATTGCATCTCCTTTTTGTTTAGACAGATACTAAGCGCTTCTCGCACTATCAACGGCGCGCGACTCGTACCGATCGATGAAGTTGTCGCGCCACTCTGCAAAGCGATCCTCCAGAATCGCCTCTCGCATGTCCCGCATCAGTTCCTGATAGAAGTAAAGACTGTGAAACGTCGCCAGCGTTGGCCCGAGCATCTCCCCTGCGTTGAAAAGATGGCGAAGATACGCGCGGGAGAAGTTTCGACACGTGTTGCATTCGCATTCCTCGTCGATCGGAGAGAAGTCCCGCGTATATGCCGCGTTCTTCAAAACGACTTTGCCGCGACGTGTGAAAACCGTTCCATTGCGCGCGTTGCGTGTCGGCATCACGCAGTCGAACATGTCTACACCTCTGGCCACACCATTCACCAGATCCACCGGAGTTCCCATACCCATGACGTAGCGCGGCTTGTCCCGCGGCAGCATCTCGGTAACAAGCTCGGTGATGTCCCAGGTCACCGGCCGGTCCTCACCGACGGACAACGCGCCGATCGCGTACCCGGGGAAATCCAGCTCCAGCAGCTCGTTTGCCGATCGTCTCCGGAGGTCCGGGTAGACGGAACCCTGGACAATACCAAAGATCACACGCTCGTACCCGTTTGTGTCAAAACGGGTGCCATACACTCCGGCGCCGCGCCGTGCCCAGTCGCTGGTCAGCGTAACCGCACGCTCGGCCTCACCTCGATCGCACGGAAAGTCCGTGCAGTAATCGAAACTCATGACAACATCCGCGCCCAACATTGCCTGCGCCTCGATCACGTTCTCGGGCGTGAAGAGATGCAGTGAACCATCGATGTGTGAACGAAACGTGATGCCTTCATCCGAGACCTTCCTCATGTCCGCGAGACTCAGGACCTGAAACCCACCGCTGTCGGTAAGAATTGGTTTGTCCCACGACATGAACCCGTGCAACCCCCCGGCCTCGGCGACGATCTCCGTCCCCGGTCTCAGCACGAGATGATATGTGTTGGACAGAAGGATCTGCGCCCCGGTCTCATCGAGGCTCCTCGGCGTGAGCGCCTTGACCGCGCCCTGCGTACCCACCGGCATGAAGACCGGCGTCTGCACGACACCGTGATCCGTACGCAAAAAACCGGCACGTGCACCGGCGCTCGTCCCCGCAAGTTCAAATGAAATAGGCATCTTCAGTAATCTACCAGCGCCGGCCGGAAAAGTCAGCAACTATCCAAGAACAGATTGGGGCGCGGGTGAGGTCTTCCGTAGGACCCTTCAGCGGGACCGTGCGAGGATCCACCGCGGTGGCGCCGCGGGCGCCACGTTGAGCGCGAGCGTCAGCCCTCTTTCAGAGGACAGGCGAGCGCGGCGCGGTTAGCCGAGCAAAGGGGGAGCGTGGGTCCCAAGGAAGAGCCTCGCCCGCGCCCCAGAGAGCCCTAGTCGATATACCCCAGACTGCGGAGTTTGTCGCGGAGGGTTTCGTCGATCTCGACGCCGTGCGCAGCTCTTGCCTCGACGGCGAAGTGCTCTGCCAACATGACGAGCAGCTCGATCGCTTTTGGATCGTTCTCGTCATAGATGTTCCGTGTCTCACCGGGGTCCGCCGACAGATCGTACATATAGATCCCAGGTATCACGTTGACTACGGGGCTCGTCGTTCCCTGGCTCTTTCTCGGAATACTCGCCGGGTCTACGTCCTCGATCACGGTCAGCTTGTACTTGCCGTGAATCACTCCTCGTTGGTTGTAAGGCGGTGGGCGGTCCCGCTCGAGAAACACAGGACGTTCCGCAGGAGCCGTACCGAGCAGACTCCGCCCGGGAAACGCCGGGTCGACTTCGATATCAAGCATCGACAGGACCGTTGGCAAAATGTCGATCTGCTGCGCGATCCTGTCATCGACGGCAGGCTCGACGAAAGGAGCGTTAATGATCAGCGGGCAGCGCAACACTTCCTCATAGAGCGTGTAGTGAAACTTGTCGCCGTGTTCTCCAAACTCCTCGCCGTGATCGGATGTAAACACCGTGATCGTATTGTCCATCAGTCCTTTTCGTTCCAGATGATCGAGCAGCCGTGATATCTGCGAGTCCGTAAAAGCAATCTCCTGATCGTAACGATCGATATCATCCATTCCAAAACCGGCCCACCGGCTGTGCGGAAGATACTCAAAGTGAGGGTCGAAATAGTGAACCCACAGAAAATACGGCTCAGTCACGTCGGCCGTCGACTCGATCACCAGATCGGTGAGCTGCTTGCCCGTCGATACCTCGTGCGGGTGACCGATATCCAGCACCGAGTAGTCAAACGAACGGAACCCCTCCGCCACACCGTAGCTCGGGGTCAGAATCAAATGGCTGACAAAGCCCCGCGTGTCGTAGCCCCGCCTCCGCAGAAGACCGGCCATCGTTGGCAGCGTTGCATCAACCGCCCAGTGAAAATCGGTCGCTCCGTGATCTCGTGGATAACGGCCGGTGAGTATGGTTGCCACCGAGGGGAGCGTCCATCCTGAGACGCTGTAGGCATTTGGAAAGACGAGACTTCTCGCCGCGAGACCGTCGATCGCCGGGCTGGCATCCCGCGTGTGTCCCGCATACCCAAGCCGGTCGGGGCGAAGCGTATCCACCGTGATGAGCAACACGTTGGCAGGCTTGTCCACGGGCGTCCTGACGACGAACACCCCGACGAGTACGCCGGCCAAAACCAGGACGACGGCGATTGATACGATTATTCCGGTGCGCATGGGTCTTCCTTTCCGCAAGCGTATCCGTTCACAAATGGATGGTCAACGGATAAGCATCGCGTCACCGTAGCTGTAGAATCGGTACTCCCGCCTGACTGCCTCTCGGTAACAGTCGAGCGTCGTCTCGGTACCGAGGAACGCACAGACCAGCATGATCAGTGACGACTGCGGCAGGTGAAAATTGGTGATCAACCCGTCGACGATCTTGAACTCGTACCCGGGATAGATAAAAAGATCGGTCTTGCCTTCACAACCCGTTTCATATCGGTCACCGAGAGTAGCTTCGGCCAGTGTTTCCAGCACCCGCATCACCGTCGTGCCAACCGCTATCACTCTGCGACCGGATGCCTTTGCGTTACGAATAATGTCGAGTGTATCACTGCTGGCGGAATATTTCTCGGCGTGCAGCGAGTTGTCCTCTACGATCTCGCTCTCCAACGGCATGAATGTCCCCAACCCGATATGCAGGACCACCGAGCACAGAGTCACACCCCGATCACCGAGCCGCTCGAGCAACTCATCGTCGAAGTGAAGACCGGCCGTGGGCGCCGCAACGGAGCCGTTCTCTTTGGCAAAAACCGTCTGATAGCGGGTTTTGTCCTTCGTCTCGTCCGGCCGCGCGATATACGGCGGTAACGGCACGTGACCACTCGCCTCCAGGACGTCCATCACGCGCTGGCCCGACGTCACCCGGACACGAACCTCACGGTCGGCGAGTCGCTCGACGATCTCGCACACAAAATCCCCTTCCACACCTCGCAGCGCGTCGCCGGCTTTGAGCCTTCGGAGCGGGCTGCCGATCGCGACGAACTCGGCATCGCCTACGATCTCGACAACAAGCAGCTCTACCCTACCACCGGACTTCCTTCGCACAAACAGTCTGGCCGGAATGACCCGCGATCGATTGACCACGATCACATCACCGCGCTCGACAAACCGGGTGAGATCGTGGAAACGCGTGTGGGTGCGTTGACCACCGGCACGGTCAGCGACAAGCAAGCGGCTCCCACTCCGATCTGGGCTCGGTTTCTGGGCGATCAGGGACTTCGGGAGATGATAGTCGAACGCGTCGAGGCGCATCGAATCGTCAAAACAGACCTGGAGAATCGCCTTGAGGACTGCTGGTTAAGCCGAGGTGCCTCAGGGCAAGCGGTGTTGTCACTCGTCCCCGAGATGTTCGTTTCAAGAAACCGCTCTGGATAAGAAAAGGCTCGTACACATCTTCGATGGTCTCCGATTCCTCGCTCACGGCCACCGACAACGACCCTATACCAACCGGGCCCCCACCGAACTTCTCAACAATGAGCGTCAAAATCCGGCGATCCATCTCATCGAGCCCTTCCTTGTCGACTTTGAGCCGCCCAAGGGCGTAGTCCGCGATCTCACAATCAATCACACCGCGCCCCTCGACCTGGGCAAAGTCGCGTGTTCGTTTGAGGAGCCGGTTGGCGATCCTGGGGGTGCCCCGCGAGCGGCGGGCGATCTCGTGAGCCCCTTCATCCTGGATTTCTATGCCAAGGATACCGGCGGAGCGCGTCACGATCTTCTGCAAATCTTCCGGTTCGTAGAACTCGAGACGAATGACGACACCAAAGCGGTCGCGCATCGGCGCCGTGATCATGCCAACGCGCGTCGTCGCCCCGATCAGCGTAAACGGTTCGAGGTTCAACGTGTAGTGCCGGGCGTTGGGCCCCTTGTCCACGATCAACTCGCACTTGAGGGCTTCCATCGCCTGGTAGAGATGTTCTTCGAGAATCCGCGGCAATCTGTGGATCTCGTCTATGAAAACCACCTGTTGTTGCTCTACGTGGCTCAAAACGCCGAGCAACTCGGCCGCGTTCTGGAACACGGGACCAGATGTCGCCTTGATCGGTACCTGCATCTCATTGGCGACGATATGGGCCAGTGTCGTCTTGCCCAACCCCGGCGGTCCGTAGAAAATCACGTGGTCGAGCGCATCCCCACGCTGTTTTGCGGCCTTTATAAAGACCCGGAGATTATCCTTGAGAGCGGTCTGCCCCACGAACTCGTCAAGCGTGCGTGGTCGAAGTATCGCCTCGCTCTTGAGCTCTTCGTTCGACACTTTGGGGTTTGTGATTCCCTCTTTGTCCATTTGTTTCCTTGGGTTACACACCGCTGGCGTTTCGCAGTGCCTGTTTTACGATGGACGCCAGATTGGACGCATCCTGCGATTTCCAGTCGATGTGTTCCAGTGCCTTCTCCGCCACGCCACGCTGCATCCCGAGTGTTGTCAAGGCGAGGACGGCCTCTTCTCTCAAACCGGAGGCAACACCGGTTGTGGCGGCGCCCCCCGTGACAACGAGATGCTCGAGCTTGTCTTTGAGTTCCACCGTCAAACGTTCCGCCGTTTTGCGCCCAAGCCCGGGCAAGCTACAGAGAAACGCGTGGTCCCCGTTCCTCACCGCATCGACGATGCGGGCCGTGGGGTGTTCACCCAGAATCCTCACCGCTATTTTCGGGCCGATCCCCGAGACCCCGATCAATCGCACAAAAAGCTCGCGGTCCTCCGACTTGCGAAAGCCAAACAGCGTAAGCCGATCCTCTCTCACATACAGATATGTGTGAAAGAACACCTCCCCGGAGGTACCTCTGAGCTCTGCACGGTCCTTTTCGGGAATCTGCAGCTCAAAACCGACGCCGCCGACGCTGACCACACAGACAGGCTCCACCGATTCCAGTGTGCCGCGTACGCGAGAGATCATGGCAGGCTCCACTCACGGTTCTTGAACGCATGGCATATCGCCACGGCAAGCGCATCGGATTCATCGTTGCTCTGCGGTATTTCCTCCATATCCAGAATTTCCCCCAGCATAAAGCTCACTTGCGATTTATCCGCGCCTCCCTGACCCGTCACCGATTGCTTGACCTCGCGCGCCGAGTACTCGAACACTGGCAGGTCCGCGAGTGTTGCCGCGAGTATGGCTGCGCCCCGCGCCTCACCCAGGACGAACGCGCTCTTTGGGTTCTTGCTGTAAAACACGCTCTCTATCGCAAAATGCGTGGGTTCGTGATGCGCGATCACCTGCTCCATCTGTTTGTATATCTTCTTGAGTTTCTCGTAACGCTGCTCACGCTTGCCGGGCACGATCGTCCCCGACGCTACATAATGAAAATCATCGCCTTCCCCGGCGATGATTCCGAATCCGGTGCAGAGACTCCCAGGGTCGACACCGAGTATTTTGTACATGCGTATCGGACCTTCGGTCAGTCGTTGTGAGCTAGCCCTCCTGCAATATCTCGGCGGGCACATCAAAGTTCGCGCTAACCGCCTGGACATCGTCAAGATCTTCGAGGTTCTCCATCAAACGGAGTACCTTGCGAGCTTCATCGCCTTCCACTTTGACCAGGTTCTTGGGAATCTTCTGGATGCTGGCGGACTGATAATCGATCTTTGCGCCGGTCAAGGCCTGGCGGACCGCCTCGTAATCAGCGACGGCAGAACTGATTTCGAACCCATCGTCCTCGTCGAGGACATCCTCGGCGCCGGCCTCGATCACGATCTCCATAAGTTTCTCTTCCTCGATTTGATCCTTGCCGACCCAGATGATTCCCCTGGTCTCGAAGATCCACGCCACGCAGCCGTTCTCACCAAGGTTGCCGCCCCCCTTGGCCAGGGCGTGGCGCACCTCGGCGGTGGTCCGGTTCTTGTTATCGGTCAGCGTGTCGATCATCAAGGCCACTCCGCTCGGGCCGTACCCCTCGTACGTGACCTCCTTGTAGTTGGCCCCTCCCGACTCACCGGTAGCCTTCTTGATGGCCCGCGTGATATTATCCTGCGGCATGTTGTTGTCTTTAGCCGCCTGAATCGCGAGACGCAGACGCACATTGCCCCCGGGATCACCGCCACCTTGTCTCGCTGCAACCGACAACTCGCGAATGAGCTTGCCAAACAGCTTACCACGGGCGGCGTCGTTGGCGCCTTTTTTGCGCTTGATCTGTGACCACTTTGAATGACCGGCCATCGTCGTCCCCTACTTCGCTTCCTCTTTCTCTTTCTTGGCTTCGTCGATCACCTTCTGGGCCTCTTCGTGCGGGACTTCCTCGTAGTGCGAGAATTCGCGTTTGTGGGCGCCTCGTCCCTGGGTCATCGATCGCAGATGCGTCGAGTAACGGTAAAGCTCCGCGAGCGGGACCTGAGCCTTGATCACGTTGACGCTGCCCCGCGGCTCCATCCCCTGGATCTTCCCTCGCCGCCCGCTGAGATCACCCATCACATCGCCCATGAAGTCCTCGGGTACCTTGACTTCTATATTGATGATCGGTTCGATCAAGACAATCTTCGCATCCTGTGCCGCCTTCTTGAATGCCATCGAACCGGCGACTTTGAACGCCTGTTCCGACGAGTCCACAGTGTGGAAGCTGCCATCGTAAAGGGTCGCTTTGACATCGACGAGCGGGTAACCGGCCACGACACCTTCCTGCATCGCAGCAACGACACCCTTTTCGACTGCGGGGATAAACTTGCCCGGGACGACCCCGCCAACGATCGCATTGACGAATTCGAAGTTCTCTCCCTTGGGTAGCGGCTCGAGCTTGAGCCACACATCGCCGTACTGCCCCCTGCCACCGGTCTGCTTTTTGTATTTTCCCTGGGCCTGGGCGGATTTCTTGATCGTCTCCTTGTACGGTATCCGCGGCTTTGACAAAATAACGTCGACACCGTAGCGCGCCTTGAGGCGACCGACCAGAACATCCAGATGAAGCTCGCCCTGTCCCGAAATCAGCGTTTGATGGACCTCCGAGTCCACACGCACATCGAACGTCGGATCCTCTTCTTTCAGACGGTTGAGACCCGTACCGATCTTGTCTTCGTCGCCCTTCGTCGCAGCCTCGATGGCGGAGAAAATCGACGGTGTCGGATAGACCGTTGCGGGTATCTTCACTTTGTTGGACTTGTCGCACAGTGTGTCACCCACGTGCGCGTTCTTCAGCTTGACAGCAGCCCCAAGGTCTCCGGCAGGGATGGTGGCCGCGTCCGTTCGATTCTTGCCACACAAGAAGAAAAGCTGGCCGAGCCGGTCGGCAACATCACGCGTCGAGTTGTAGATATCCTTGCCGCTCTCCAGTGTGCCCTGGTAATTCCTGAGGAAGAGCATATCGCCCACGTGAGACTCGGATACGTTCTTGAACACCTTCGCCGCAACCTTCGCCGACGGGTCCGCCTTGAGCTCACCGGCGTCATCATCGAGCTTCCTCGGGCGGTCCGCGGGTGACGGTACCGTGCCGATGACACCCTGAAGCAGGGCTTCCCCGCCGATGTTCAGCTCAGCCGACGTACAAAACACCGGATACAAGTCTCCCGCTACCATCCCAGCGGCGATCCCCTGGGTGGCCTCCTCCAGTGTTAGCGTATCCGTCTCGATGTATTTCTCCATGAGTGCTTCGTCGTTCTCCGCCGCCGTCTCGAACAATTCGCGTCGCAACGAGGACAACTTGTCCTTCAGGTCGTCGGGGACATCAACCACTTTGGATGTTCCCTTGCCATCCAGGGCAAACTCATAGGCCTTTTCGCTCAGCACATCGACAATACCCCTGAACTCCGGACCCTCACCCAGGGGCAACTGAAGCGGGACAACACCGTTGCCAAAATGCTCGCGCAGTGATTGCAGCGATTCGTCAAACGATGCGTTCTCCTTATCCATCTTGTTCACACAAAACAACGTCGGGATATCCTGTTCGCGCAGATAGCCCCAAATCTTCTCCGTACCCACCTCGGCGCCGGCGTCACCCCGAACCACCATCACAGCACCCTCGACGACGTCCAACCCGGACATGACCTCGCCGACAAAGTCCTCGTACCCCGGTGTGTCGATAATATTGATTTTGTGATCGTCCTGCTCGCAGAAGGCCAGTGAGGCTTGAATGGAAATCTTGCGCTCGATCTCCTCGGGCGCCGTGTCCATCGTCGTATGCCCATCCTCGATACGACCCATCCGGCTGATCGCGCCGGTCGAGAACAGTATCGCCTCCGCTAGCGACGTCTTGCCCGTATCCTGATGGCCGACGAGGGCGATGTTTCTAATTTTGTCCGGCGTGTATTCCTTCACAATTCCTTCCTCCTGTGTAGCCCCACTCATATAGCTAGAACTGGTAGCGCCTTAAAGCCACATTCTATCACTCTGCTCGAGGGATTGTCAATGTCGTCACCCGTTGTCCCAACGGGCGCCACCACTTGCCGGACTGCCACCACCGCTTCGAATCGCAAGAACTCACCCGCCGCTGAGTCGGGCCGTGATCAGCGTCACGAGGATGGCCACCAACAACACCGGGGTGACGACGATGATTGCGGCACCCTTGTTCAGCTTGAAAACGTACGCAACGCCTGCCGCAACCAACACGTAGAACCAGATGTGGAACAGACCGAAGTTCTGGAGAATCGCATGCAGGATCTTCTGATCCGCGCTAACCAATCTGTCCGGGCCAAACGAGACCGTGGCGTCCTCTACCGTGCGAATGGCATCAACGCCCCCCATCCGCGTCAGAAGGGTCCCGAGCAGGAGTCCGAGAGAGCTCACGATCGACCCGTAGAGATACAGGGTGAAGAACTTCTTGAACCGCGGCTCTTCGGCCAGAACGCTCAGCACCAGATAACTGATCGCAACAACGATGATGCTTGTAATGAGCACCAGGACCGGAGTGGAAATGACGCCTACTATCCCGAACTTCTCCATCATCTCTATGCCCTGTTCGAGTTCCTCCACGGGTCGATTGTTGGGGTTGAGACGCGCGATCTGTATCTGGATCGGTATACTGATGTACGCGACACCCATACTGATCAGCGACACCCACACCCACGGTTCCCACCATTTCGCATCACCGCTCGCGATGTCGGCGTACAACTTCTTGGGAGACGTAAGAGTCCAGACGAACCGCGTCAGAAAATTTCCGGTCTCGCTCGAGCCAGCATCTTCGTTCATGATCGGTTTCCTTTCATTTGCTTTTGGTCGCCCATCTCTGCGACCTTTTTCCAGAAGGTTTCGGCAATCACATTCCAGTCGTTTTCTCGTGCTAACTGCAAGGCGGTCTCCCTGATCTCCCCTGCCCGCCGGCCGTCTTTCAACTCGGCTATCGTCTTTTCGCACGCCGCGGCGAAATCGTCGCCGGCATCCACCGCCTTGACCACATCCGGATATCCCAACACTTCCTCGGAGAATCGGGTCGTCACCACGGGCAGGCCCGCGGCCAGGTATTCGTACAGCTTGTTCGGGTTGACACTCCGCGTCAACCGATTCAGCCGGAAGGGAATCAGCCCGACGTTGAACTGGCTCAGAATCTCCGGTAGGCGATCGTATGAGACAGCGGCAAGGTGAAAGACATTGGGCGCCGACGTGAGCGCGAGCACCTGATCCTCAACACCGTGAAGGATCGGCCCCACCAGGACGATCTCCCACTCCCGGTGCCGCCGGGCGAGATCGGCGATGGCGTCGAAGTCGACCCACGGCGCGAGCGCGCCGATATAACCCAGGCGCGGCTGCGGCTGCGGGTCAGCGCCGTTGCCGGTCCGGAAATGTTCGAAGTCGACCCCGTTCCCCAGGTACGCGATCGCTTCGTCGCTTCCCCGTACGGATGTCACTCTCTCCACAAGCGCCCGCGACGAGGCAAAGACCGCATCGGCGCTCCGTGACGTCTTGTTGAAGTATGTTTCGCTCCACGATCTCATGCCGGGGAACGACGAATGATCATCATTGCAGTCGTAGAGGAGGAATCTCCTCGGCAGACTCACCGCGATATCCGCCGCATATATATTGGAAATGATGAAGCCGACGTTGGCCGGTTCGAAACGAAGCTGTTTGATAACGCTGCGAATTCGTGTCCTCGCTGTCAAATCGACTATCTGGCGTGCGGAGCGGCGGTCCAGCACGTTGCGCCACGGAAACGCCGGCACCGACTTAATGAATGGGATCGTGGCGCAGAAGATATCACCCTCGGTCCGCAGCCGAAACTGGTTGCGTCTATTTCGCGTGTACGGCTCCAGATACAGAATCTGCACATCGCCCGGCTTGCGCGTGATGATCTGCTGCTTTCGGGTCTTGAGGTAGTCCCACTTGATTTCCGCGAACCATACGACTTGCATCGACGTCTCTCCGACATTAGACACTCTCGCCGGCCATCACCGCTGCAACCCGACCACCGACGCCCGAGGCGGCATCCCGGCACGGCAAGTCTAAATAACTCAGCCAAATAGTGCAAGAAATCGCTTAGATACCGGGGGCGACACGGTGACCGCTCGAACGGATATTTCGAGCGGGCGCCGCGGCGCAGCACATCGCCGCCAGCTTGGCGGCTGAGCGAATTCAAAGGCGGCTTGGGGTCGCCGTTCGTGCCACAAGCGAGGGCGCGGCGACCGAGACATGCAGTGAGAGTGGTCGCCGTGCCGCACTAAAAAAAACGGGGCGCGTGATGCGCCCCGTCTCGGCTGCCGCTTGCTTGCTATGGCGGAGTATGCAGCCCTTTGGCTAGGACTTCTTCAATTCCTTCTTGAGCTCCTCGATCTCCTTTCGAAGCTCATCGACATCCTTGCGAAGGTCGTCGTCGTACTCGATGTGGGGGATCCTGAACGACCGAGTATGGGGCTTGTGGCCCTTGAACTTATAGTGCCAGCGGGCCTGGCTGCCTTCCTTTAGCTCACCCTCGAGCTCGACCTTTCTCTTCTTGCGGACGACGGTCACATTGACCTTGTCGCCTTCTTCGAGCTCAGACAGGCTCTCGCGGACGTCTTTCGCCGAATGGATCTCATTACCCTCGACTTCGACAATGACATCGCCGGCCTTGACGCCCAGGGCTTCTGCCGTCGACTCATCGTGAACATCGAGCACCAGCACACCCTCCCCTTCGTCGACCCCGAAGTAGGACCCGAGATCCTCGTTGACCGCGGACACCTGCACACCGAGAGTCTTCGGCCACACGGAGCTGATGTAGTTCATCGCCTTGCCGAGGTGAGGCTGGAGAAACTCGAAGTGCTCGATATCTCCGAAGGCAAGATCGGGCTGGTCGGCCCAGTCACCAAGTGCCACCCGGACGCTCTTTGTTCTCTTGCCACGCACCACCTTAATCTTGACCTCGTCACCGATCTCCCGTTTGGCGACTAGATCTCTCAGCTTCTCCGGAGACTCAACTCTTTTGCCACCGAACTCGATGATAATGTCGCCCTCTTCGATCCCGGCTTTATCCGCAGGGCTGTCTTCCACGACCTCTGATACCAGGACGCCTCGTTTGGCGCTCGTATTGAGCCCCTCGAGGATCTCGTCGCTCAGCTCCTGCATCACCACGCCGAGAAACGCCCCCTTTTTCTCCTTACTTTCGATCACGATCCGCTTGCTCTTATCGCCGTGGCCCCAGGCAAGCGGGCTCTGGACGAGCAAGAACGACAACGCGGCGAGAATGGCCACGGGCACCACCCACCGACGAACATCTGGCGCTGCTATTGCTATATTCTTATTTTTCATGATACTTGGACGTTCCTGTCCTTCCCTCCTTCGGTTCTCGGGACGTGCGCCAGCCCCCCTTCTTGAGGTTCTACCCCTCGGGTGTTCTTAAGTTTCGTGGATTCTGAGACCGGGCCGCGCGGCGGGTTGCCGTCCCGTATTTCTTGCCTAAAACACGGAGGGCCGTGCTACCATCACCGCCGGGCAACAATCATTTCATGACCAGATCAGCTCGGGAGTCTCAGGTGGGCGCTTTAGATAAGTATTTGTCAGGAAAAGAATTATACGGGGATAACTTTGGGTTGGAGCAGATAAGGGAATGGTACAAGGACGAGGAAGAGGCGTATGCAGCTCTCGGCGCGAAAGACAAACAGTCATACCACTACGCGTATCATGCCCTGAATTCGCTGCACGGTTTCAAGCACGTCGGGCAAAGGGAGTTCGCGAACGCCCTTGGATTGGGTAGTGCCTACGGCGATGAATTCAACCCGATAATCCGGAAGATCCGCAATCTGACGATTGTCGAGCCCTCGGATGCGTTCGTTGACACCGAGATCTCGGGGGTCCCCTGCAAATACGTCAAGCCAGGAGAAGACGGAATCCTGCCGTTTGAAGACAACACCTTCGATCTGATCACGAGCCTGGGTGCGCTTCACCACATCCCAAACGTCACAACAGTCGTGAACGAGCTCTACCGATGTCTGGCCCCCGACGGGGTCGCACTGATCAGAGAGCCGATTGTTTCCATGGGGGACTGGACCAAACCACGTCCCGGCTTGACCAAGCGAGAGCGCGGGATCCCTCTCGGCGTTTTCCTGTCCATCGTCAGACATGCCGGATTCCAGATACGGAAGCAGTCTTTGTGTGTTTTCCCTTTGATTCCGAAATTGACGGACAGGACCGGTGTCGCGGCCTACAACAGTGGATTTATCACGCGGCTGGATGCGTTGGTGTGTGGGTTGTTCGGCTGGAACAAGAGGTATCACGCGACGAAGCTCGTTCACAAGCTGCGCCCGGTGAGCGTCTATTTCGTCCTAACCAAATAGACAGACGTCGCCGGCGCAGGCGCGTCAGTGCGTCTTCTCATCACCGCCCGCCCAGTTGAGGACATCGGCGAATTTCCTGGCCATTTCCCTATGGCTGTACTTCTGGACCTCCTCATCGACCCCCCGGAAGCGAACGGCTCCCGTCTCCACGAACTCCCGATAGTACTGAACCAGTATTTCCTTGAGCCTCACGACCTCGTTGGCGTGTGTACCTGCGCCCGTCTTCTCGAGCAATTCGCTTACCACGCCTTTGGGTCCTCCGACACCCAGAATCGGCCTGCTGGCCGCCATATACTCGAATACCTTCCCAGTAAACGTGCCTCGTTCTCTTGGATCATCCCAGCTGAGCAACAACAGTATCTGTGATTCCCTCTGCTTCGCCATGGAGACCTCCCGAGAGACCCTTCCATTCTGGACCACCACGTCTTCGAGGCCGTGGTTTTTGATCTCCTGCTCGAGCCAGTACTCCACCGGCCCATAGAATCGAACGTTGACATGTCGCCGACCGATTGTCTTTTCCGATATCAATTCGGAAAGCGCTTGAAAGAGAATCTCTGGATCTCTTCGCCCGTGATACAGTCCCCCCGCATAGGTGATCGTGAGGTCCTCGGTCAGGTTCGTTTCTGTGCTCACTATATCCGGGTCAAACCCATTGGGAATTGCAAACGCTCGTTTGTCGCGGTGCAGTTCGTTCAGTGCTTTCGCCCACATATCCGACGTGGACACCAGGGCACTGGCCCCCGCGATGGTTTTGACCTCCATCCTCTTCTCGAATAGTTTTCTGATGGCCAGGTAGGGGTAGTACGGGCTTTGGGTCCACAGATCCCGGAAATCGGCAACCCACGGGATGCGGTGCTTTCTTCCCAGTTCGGCCGCAATACGGTGTACCGTGAACGGGGGACCGCTGCTTAGCAACGCGTCGCATCTTCGCTCTCGCAAGAGTGAATCGCCCGCCTCGACCGCGGCCACACGCCAGTACTTCTGTTCGTCAGGATACGCGATAAGGCTTTTGACGTTCTTCACGATCTTTCTCGAGACAGGGCTCTTGCCCTCTCTTACCGATGCGGGCACGCCGAGTTGTTCCTGAAATCCTTTGTCGGGCTTGAGCCTGAACTTGCGCTTCACTATCGCGGACGCATCACCGGGATACGTGGTCTGGACAACATGGAATCGAGGATCCGCCCCCCCCGGCAACTCGCGCGTCAGAACGATAGCGTCCCAACCGAATTCGGGTAGATACTTGGCAAGGCCTCCAAGTCTCTGCGAAGCCATAAACGGAGATGGAGGAAAGTAGTATGTGACGATCAGTACTGTTTTGTCTGTCTTGTGATTGCCGTC
Organism: uncultured bacterium; assembly: GCA_965372355.1. Taxonomy (GTDB): domain Bacteria; phylum Krumholzibacteriota; class Krumholzibacteriia; order WVZY01; family WVZY01; genus CBDVBZ01. The sequence goes on from CBDVBZ010000006.1 coordinate 20,291, forward strand.
CGTGCCGCTCAATTGGAAACCTCTATTTCACCCGTCTCAGAAGCCCGGCTATGGCCCGCCGGTATAACGACCAGTCACTTCGCCGGGGCACTACGACTACTGTCCATGAATTGCCGGATATTCGGCAATAGAGTATCAGCGTTATGAGGAAAGACATACCATAAGCGATCGTGGAAGCCCATGCAGCACCCGCGATCCCAAGTCGCGGAATAAGCATAAAGTTCAGAGCCACGTTGACTGCCAACGCCGCGCTGCGCGAGTATGCGTTCAACATCGGACGACCCCGTCCCGATAGATCGTTGGCGACAACTCTGTCACCACTCATAATGACAACGCCGATGAGCAAGATCTGCAGCGGCTCAATCGAAGAACTGAACCTGGAAGAGTAAAGCAACACGATCAGCCAGGGGCTCACGAGAAACAGCATCACCGCACCCAGTGCGGTCACAAGCAGGACACTGCGAGCGACAATGGGAGTGAACTCCTTTAATCGCTGATCGTCGGTCTCTCCCACAACCCTCGGAAACAACACAAAACCGGCGGTTTGGGATATCAGCCAGAGCCGCTCCACCACCGCGACGGCAACAGAGTAATAGCCCACTGCGGTGAGGTTCATCAGGCCACCGATGATAAATACGTTCACCTTGTAGGTCAGAAAGGCGAGCACGTTTGCGAGATGTGCCCTGATCCCGTAGGCGGATACCTGTCGCAAATACGCCGCTTCCAGTCGAAACGATACCCCACCGGCAACTCGCCTGGCACTCAGAAACAGCGCGACATCCGCTATGTACACGGCCATTGCGAGTGCAACAAGCGCTCCCGCCACACCAATTCTTGACAACCACAGGAACAGAACAACGAAAAGCAGTGCCAGCGCCGACTGCATGACGGTGATCGCATTGAATATCGTGAACTTCTGGTTCCCCAGCAGAATGCCCTGCACGATATTGAAGAAGACCGTGCCGGGTAGCATGAGCAAAGCCAGGAAAAGATACCGCCCTTCGACGCCCGGGAATATTGCCCCCTTGAAGAAGACGACAATAACCAGCCCCACCAGGCCACCAACGACTCCGAACCCGACAGATATGAGGATGTTGCTACCAAGGACCATGCGCGGGGAATACGCCCTCTGCGCGACATAATAGATGGTCCCTACCCCGATCCCGAAGTTAATGAACATCAGAAGGGACATGGGCAGGAGGGTGGCAAGTGTGTAGACACCCTTGCCGGTTGGGCCGAGAAGGCGGGCGATCAGTACCGATGTTCCGAGTGCCAGAACAAGGTTCAGGACACGAGTGGTAAACGTCGCTGATGTCTGTTGTGAAAATCGTGCCATTGGGTCCCCGACAAACGGTTGCAGAAGAAAAAGTCTTCGCTCAAACAACGCCAGAGTATTGATATCAGCTAAGGCGACGCGATGTGAACGCTTTTTTTTGACTTGGGTTGAATAGTATTGTACACAATGCTAAGACACTCTATCATGGGCGATTATGAAGCGCTATGGCCGTCTTGCGGGCTCTGAGCCGGCAGCGGTTTCGGACCCACGCGTTGGAGAGCCGACACCAGGTATTGACGATGAGGATACTGATAAGTTCATCGAGCCCACCCGACAAAGGTTCAGGCATCAATGCATCCGTAAGCCAGCTGTGCGAGAGTTTTGCGTCCCTGGGCCACGAGCTTCACTATCTCGCCCCCGAACCCTCCAGTACAACATGGCTCGATGAGCATGGGATCCGCCATATTGGCTCGGGTCAGGATGACGTGCCGGAGGAATCCTGCGTGCGCATCCTTCGATATCTGGAAGAACAGCAGATCGAAGCAGCCATCAATAACGATCATCCCTTTCTGCAATCGATAGCACCGGCACTGGGAGTCCCAATGCTCGCGGTTGGCCATATGAGCAGAACATCCATCGCCAGGATGGCGTGTTATCAGCACGAGTGGACGGACTACGTGGTCGCGATCTCCGGTCATATGCAGCAGGTTTACTGCCGCCGATTCGGAGTACCGCTCAATAAGGTGCCGATCGTCTACAACGGTGTCGGCGATTCGGGTGCCAGCCCAGAGATTTCCTCTGCCGGCTCCGTTGACGGGCCCCTGCGGCTGGTGTTCGGCGGGGGCATAAATCGCAACAAGGGCGCCTATCTGCTTTTTGACTCGCTGCGAAAGCACTCGCGTCAGTGGCGCAATGTCACGCTCGACTGGTTCGGGGATGTTCCTGACAAACACAAGGCCATGCTGTCCCATCTGGACTTTGTGAGGCTTCACGGCCGACGTCCCAAAGACGAGTTCCACAGAACCCTTGAAAAAGCAGACGTCCTACTGCTCCCCTCCTATGCCGAGGGCTGCCCGATGATCATGCTGGAGGCCATGAGTTATGGCGTCTTACCCATCGCGAGCAACGGCATTGGAGCTATGTCTCACCTGATAATCAGCGGCCAGGAGGGCTTTATCTGCGCGCTGGAGTCCTGGGCTACGCAGATGCTCCAGTGCGTGACGTACCTCGATCGCGACCGGCGAGCCTTGCGCGATATGAAACTGGCCTGCCACAAACGCTTCAAAGCGGAATTCACAGCAGCCCACGCGGCCAACAAGCTGCTCGCGCTCTTGAACAGACCAACGGTCGACCGCAGCAAGCGTCAACGCCATTTCACGGCGCTGCGTTGGCACAGGCCGTTGATCAAAGGGTCAAACAAGGCCCCTCTTTTCGATCGCCTGTGCATAAAGGCCGGTTACCTGAGAAAATCAAAGGTTGTCAGTCTATAGCGAACGGCACTCGACCCATGACCGGCAAAACGAGAACTAAAGTCGCGATATTGCAGCGTGTGTGTACCAGCTACCGGCTCGTGCTGTTTCAAGAGCTGGCAACCGATCCCGATCTGGAGATCAAGCTGTTTATTGGCGAAGACGTGCCAAACTCGAAGGCAAAAAGCGCGCCTAACATCGAGGGCGTGGCATTCGAGAAGCTCGAAACACAGGTTCTCAAGCCCGGCAAGCGCATCCTGCTCAACCACAAGCGCCTGATCGGCAGGCTGTCGGAGTATTGCCCGGACATCATGATCTGTGAGGGTGAAAGCAATCTGCTCAGTTATCTAAAAGCGATCTGGTATCGGGCGTGGAACAGGCGGGTAAGGTTAGTGCTGTGGACACTCGGCGGGCTGCCGGGGAGACGGTACGGCAATAAGGCTGCAAATCTGGTGCGCCGAACGCTGTGGCGCCGGTTTGATGCGATTATCACGTACTCCAGCTACGGCAAACGCAAGGCCGTGGAGTTCGGTATTGCCGAGGACAAGGTATTCGTCGCCACCAACGTGTGCGACACGCGATATCACCTGGAACAGTCTCGGAGCATCGCCGGCTCGAAGGCAGACGCGCGAAAGAGACTTGGGATAGACCCGGATGGCTTTCTGGCACTGTATGTTGGCGCCATCAACAAGAACAAACGGCTCGAGACACTGATAGACGCAGCCGGGGCGTTGGCGAGCCGTCGTCTGCATGCGATCGTAATCGGTGACGGTGACTGGTTGGAGAGACTCAAACACTACGCACAAAACATGTCGGCAGGTAACGTGACGTTTCCAGGCCGTATCGTTGGTGACCTCCCCTGGTACTACAAAGCCGCCGACGTTTTTGTGTTGCCCGGCAGAGGTGGCATAGTCGTTTCCGAATCCATGGCGTACGGGTGTCCGGTCATTGTCTACCAAGCCGACGGGACCGAATACGATCTGGTAGAGCATCGCAAGACGGGATTGCGATTGTCGGATGGCTGCTCAAAGGAATTGACGGAATGCCTGGCGGGCCTGCTGGATCACCGCGGACAGCTGGCGGAATGGGGACGCGAGGGCCGGAAGCGCATCGAGGAACGCTACAACACCACTTCGATGGCACAGTCTGTGACTCGATGCATTCACTACGCACTCGGCGCGGGCTCATGAGTAGAGAGAACGAGATCAGAATGGCGGTAGTTGCTCATGGGCTGTCCTCGGCAGGCGGCCTTTCCGTGGCGAAGAATATTGTCAACAGCCTGATCACCGTCGCGCCCGGGAATGAGTACCTGTTTATATTACCGGATGACGTGGGATACGAAGAAGAACTGGGTATCTCGAAGAAGCACCGTGCCGTTTATGTATCACGAGACCGAGGGACCTTCCGACGGATCCTCTATGACTTGTTCACGCTGCCGCCTCTAATCAAGCGATGGAAAGCTGATGTGGTTTTCTGCCTGGGCAACTTTGGTCTACACGACCCCGGATGCTTCCAGGCGATCCTTTATCACAAGCCACATTTTGTCTATCCCGAGGTACGGTTTTCACAGCCGTTCTCCGCAAGGCTCAAGAACTGGCTGATCAGGAGACAGATAGAACGGTCTTTGCCCAAGACGCATGTCGTTTTTTGTCAAACACCCGCTATTCAGGCCAGGTTCAAGAACGCATTTTCGTATGGCGGTGTCATTGACATTCTACCCAATGCTGTCTCGAAGTTTGCGACTGGCGACGAAGACGATGCAACCGGGCTGCCCGCTGCCCTGAAGGCCAGGCTCGGATCGTCTCGAGTCAAGCTACTGGCGTTGACCCGCTATTACCCGCATAAGAACCTGGATATCTTCCTGGATCTATTTCAGCGGTACCGGGAGGAACTAAGGGACTTCTCTGTTGTCTTGACTATCGAAGGGTCTCAGCACGCCGGTGCGAAGAGGCTGCTGAAGAAAATCGAGTCCAACAACCTCGAAGACAAGATCATCAACATCGGCCCCGTGGAGCAGACGTTACTACCCGCTCTGTACCGGGCAGTCGACGCGTTGTTGTTGCCGACACTGCTCGAATCGTTCAGTGGAACCTACATCGAAGCCATGCAGTTTCGAAGGCCGATCCTGACCAGCGATCGCGATTTTGCCCGTGCTGTTTGTGATGATGCTGCGCTATATTTCGATCCGCTATCCGTGGAGGATATCAAGGCGAAGCTGCTGACGTTCGCAGAAGATGAAGCACTCAGAGGGAAGCTGCGCGAGCGTGGACGGGAGCGGATCAACCAGCTCAGCGTCGGTTGGGGCGAGATAGTGAAGCGTGCGCTCGCAACAATGACGAGCATGCGGGGAGCATCTTCAGATCGGGATAACCGGAAGGCTAGCGGATAGACCGCACGTGCACGTCACTCAAGGCGCCAGACCCGTGTTGCCCCTTCCGGAAGCATTACCGCGTTCGGGCTGCTTCTCGATCCGTCAAACAACCCGACGAGTTGCTCCCGTCCATCGGGCAAGCTCAGATCGACCACCGTGCGTTGGGGACTGGCGGCGATGACAAAAACCGTGTCGCCCTTGAGCTTGGTGAGGATCTCGACGGACGGATTGGAACACGTAACGGGCTCGGGAGCATCGGGTGATACGAGAATCGGCAGAATCGTCTGGATCTCATCCGCGAGCGCAGGGAATTCATTCCACCACAGGCGATTCTCGATTCGCAGGCTGTCCGGCTTGCCAGCGTACCAGTGATCTCGCCAGATCCCCAAAGCCCGGGCACCGGCGATAATCCCCTGATAGACTCGCAAACGGAGGTCTTCGGCCGTGAGGCTATTCACCTGCGATTCGGTAATCTGCATCCACGCAACCGGCGTAGTAAGCTCCGGCTGATCTTTGAGAAGCCGAAACCCGGTGGCACCGGGATAATTGAGGTGGGTCTCATCTCTGGCGTACGTCCCAGTGACATCGGCGATACCGTTGTACGTTCGAGCGATCCCCTGATTGCCCTGCAGGATGTAGAGAGGCCTCCCGGCCATGATCTTCTTGAACGTTGTCAGAGTATGCCAGTCGCGGTCAGTCAGTACGTTCTCGTTGTCGAGATAGTAGCAGAGAAAGCGTGGCCACGCACTCTCGCCATCGGCGAACTTGTGCGCCTTGATCTTTGCGATGACGCTGCCCAGATCCCCGGACTGTTTTGCCGCGCCAGCATGACTGTCGGCATCCCGTATGTAGGGAGTCACACCCAGCGTATGGTACAAACCCGCCTCATGGCTCTTGTCCCAACCCGTCTCCCACACATCACGCATGACTGTGTTGAATCCCTGGTCAGCGTAGAGATCGTAACTGTCACGAAGATGCATGGGGTAGATGGCAATCGGAAAAAAAGGATCACCGTTAACCCAGAACTGCCCGTCCTTGTCTATCCGGACAGAGTGATTCTTGTACGGAACCTTGTCTCCCGGCGGGTCGGTGTAGTGCAGCCCCGTTCGGAGGGAAACATCCTTGATGAATACCGAGCCCTCGTTGTCCACAGCGTAACGATCGCGATAGAACTTGATGTGCGCGTAGTGCTCATCGGGCTCCGCCCGGTATTGAATCGCGATTTCCTGCCATTCACCCGGTCTCGATGTGCCTTGCCGACCGCCGAAATGGTTGCGAAGTCCGGCACCGATCGAGTCTCGGCATGAAACGAGCATCGAGACAAACGCCCCGTGATACTCGGTTCTCAGTCTTGCGCTGAACGTATAGGTTTCACCCGGTATTACAGAAATCATGTGCGAACCATACTGAGGTTGACACGATTCATCTGGCGGCCCGAGACGCACCTCCGTTGCGAGGCTCTCCGCATCACAACCGAAGCTGAACTTCGTATCTTTTGACAGCGGAAGCGATTGCCCTGAGGCACACCCGATGGCGGCAATCAGAAGGAATACCGCTAACGGTCTCACTCCACCTCCGCTCCGCCGGGCGAACTCGAGTCGGACTGTGTGGGGGAGGTGGCGGCGTAACGGCGTGCAATACAGCCTGCCGCGAGCCCGCCGGCCGCCGGGAGCCATATGTCATAGCTGTGGGCCATGGAGAGAAATATCGCCCCAAATAGCACGGCCAGAAACGATAGCATCGCATAAAAGGCCAGATGGGACATGTGTTCGTCTTGCGCCGACCATTTCGCCCGCATCGCCCTCAGAAACTCCCTGACCGTCAAGAGGAGCATCGTCATATAGGCACCAAAGCCAATGATTCCCACGCCGACGAGGACTTCGGCGTACGTGTTGTGCACGACCCTTCGCCCGACCAGATCAGGTGAGCGCACGATGAAGTTGTTCACCCCAACACCCGTGAGCGGGTTTTGGAGAAAGAGCTTCCACGCCGACTGCAGTGCATCCATTCGGTATCTCAGCGACTTGTCCATAATGGCAGACGACCCCAGTTCGCCGAGCGATACAAGCCGATCCCAGTACTTGAGAGGTGTCAGAAGAAAGACGACAAATGCAGCCAGCAATACCGCGGCGAGAACATATTTGTTCCGCCCTTCCCGCGCCAGCACGCCCACAACAACCACCGCAAGCGGAAGAATCGCCGCGCGTGAAAACGTCGACAGTGCCACCACGACAAAAACGACCATCGTTGCGCTGAGCAGAATGCGTACGAGCGCCCGCCGGGACGTCCGAATCGCGTAAATCCCCAACGGCAGGGCAGCGGCCATGAAGAGGGCAACCCGATTGGGATCCGCATACGTAGAGGAAAACCTGACAAACCCCGAGGCGTCCATCGCCCGGACCTGCGTCAAACCGAGCATGACGTTGGCGAACCCCAGAACAACCAACGTTAAAACGGCAAAGAATATCGTCATCACGTAGAGGTGCAAGTCGCGCGGAGTCCGGATGATATGAACGATGATAAACACCATGAGAAGTGATCTCACAAGCTTCAATATCTCCTTCATCGCCCAGTGCAAGTCCCACGCGAAGATCAACGACTGAATGGTGATAACAAAGAACACGGCCGCCACCCAGTTGAACGCAGCCGGTGGATATTCCATCTTCTCCCCCTGCATAACCTTGATGGCGCTCGCCGCCATTACCAACACCATCATGGGCTGCCCCGCGTTTACCTTGAGATAGAACGTCAGACCGGCGTAGATATAGAAGATCCCTAGCAACAGCCCGTATTTGGGAAAGGAGAATACCAACAACCCGGCCACGCAAGCGATAGCGCCTATCGCGGCCAGCCTGATGTACTTCGCGGGCAGGAAATGTTCAAAAGTAAGTGTGGTTACCGCGATAGCAACGGCAACAAGAACGATGAGGGCAAGCTTCCATCCACCAAGTAATGGTGAATCCACAGCGGAAGACATCGCTAGTCGCTCCGTTTGCGACGAAATGGCCGTCGAAAGTCAGCCAGGACGGGCTCGATAACCGCACGGACGGCGGCGCCTCGGCCCTTCTCATCCCGCCACACTGCGAGCCACAGAGCCAGCAGTGAGCTCCAACCAACCCCGGCAACGCCTCCCGCGACGGCGATTATGCCTCGTTTCGGGCGGCTCTTCAGTTCAGGCACTTTTGCCTCATCGAGCACTTGTACGGTGGGTGTATCCCTTGCTTCCTCTATGCTCGATTTCTCGAACTCCTCGACCAGGAGACCATAAACCGTTTCCTCGACGACGACGCGGCGTGTCAGGCGTGCAAGCTCGAGCTGGAGCTCCGGCACCCTCTCGAGGGTCGGGAAAAACGCGCGAATGATATCGTCTTCATCGCGCTCCGAAGACGCTCCAATCTTCCGGAGTTGGCGGATAATCTCGTCGTATCTCTTCTTCTTTCGAATGTACTCTTGAGAATTCTGCGACGCATACTGCCGCAACAACTCGAGGTCGATCTCCAAAGCGATGGCATCGGCTGTCAGACCGGAGGCCACGCTGAGTGACTGCTGAACCTGGCTCCCCAACTCCAACGCCTTGTGTTTCTCCTGGAAGTCCCTGAGCTCCTCCTCCACCACGCGGAGATCCTTCTTCGTCCGCTCCATCTGCTCCTCGATGAACTCCTTTGTCCTCGAGGCTCTCGTGATGTTGAGTTGCTTGTTGAAATCATCGAGCAACTCGATAAACCGGTTGGTCAAGTCCGCGGCACGCTGGGGGTCACGATCCTCGACACTGATCCTCAGGAGCCCGTTCTCTACAAGCTCGAAGAACGTATGCGATTGAAGCCTTTCCAGGGTTTTCGACGTTATCGGTATGCCGTAGACCTCTCTCAGGTTGAATTCATCGATTATCCGCTCGCCCACCCTCCTGCTGTTCAAGATGTCTACGTAGATGGAGGACGGTATCATACCGGCAGCGTTCGGCCCCATCACGGGCATCTGCAACGCCTGCGCCAGCTGGATCTGGCCGGCCGCTCCAAACTGATTTGGTTCCGGGGGGAATACCGAGCTCGTCGCCGTGAACCACACGGGGAGCAGAAAACTGACGACCGCCATAATAATTGCTGAGCCAAGCCCCGCCAGTATGATGAGCCAGCGTGCCCGGATCAATGTATGGAGGATGAAAAGCATGTCGGCTTCTTTTCCGTTGTCTTAGAAGGTCGGTTTATATTCGATTTCCCAACGAGGTCGGTAAAGCGATGGGGTAGAATCACGCGGTATCACCGAGGGACGACCCGGACTTGCTTGTCAACGGGTCCCCATCTGCAAGCTATGCAGGATACGCTTTCTACCACAGGTTTTCCAGCGAAATCCTGGAAATCCCGTTATCGCGGAAGCCAACCCAGAGATTGTCTTCGCTGTCGACCAGGAGCGCCGTGACATCTCTTCCCCGCAAACCGTCGCGTGCGCCCACAAACGCCCCGTACTCCGGACCCACCAGCGCCACTCCGTCTGTCGTTCCGAGATACATTCGACCCTGGCCATCAAAGCACACAGTCCGGTAACGGCCGATGTCGATCGGATCTTCGGTCAACACGCGGCCCCAGCCCCCACCGGTGTCGAATCGCCAAACTGCCCTCTCGGTAACCACTACGGGTTGTCCGGTCCCGTCAATCGCCGCGTCGCGAATGCGAAGCGAGTCGAACTCGGCGAGCCCATAGGTCGTCCACCCCGCGCCATCGAAACGGTGGATTCCCCCGGGCCCGGAGACCGCCCACACCGTGTTATGGCGATCGATCAGAAGGCGTGAAACCGGCCCGTCGGCGAGTTCGTGCGGGTCCGCGAATGCCACCCAGAAACTGCCGTCGTAGCGATACACCTCACCGGTATGGGTACCCGCCCACAGATGGCCCAGCCCGTCGACTGCCAGAGACACGAACCTGGGTGACCTGGGCTCGACGACCGGGTTGATTTCGACCCAGACGCCGTTCTCCCGCCGCATCAACCCCCAGGGCGTGCTGGCCCAGACCTGGCCATCCAAAGACGTGGCAATCGCAAAAACCGAACCAAACGTCTTTTCGAGCGCAAAGCGGTCAGAATCGGGGGTAGACGACAGCAAATGGGGCCCATTGACGATATAGCGGCGCCCATCGGCCCCCTCGGCGATCGGGCCGATATGACCGGATGGCAGCATCGAGGGGATGAAAATCTTCCGCAGACCTCCCTCGGACACGGCGACCACGAGACCGTCCGCCGAGCCGAAAAACACATCGCCGCCGGGTCCTGTATAGGCGCTTCGCCACTTCGCCCGCGCCACATCATCATCACCATCCCCGTGGGTTTCCCACGCGCCCCGCCGGTACCGCGCGATCCCGCCGAACCGACCACCCACCCACAGAGAGCCATCCGGCCCGAGCGTGATTACGCTCACGTCGCCCTCACCCAACGGCTCGCCCGTACGAATGCGGACCGACCGTCTGTGGTTGAAACGGTACACACCCCTTCCCTCGATCATGAGATAGAACCGATCCTCTCCCACCGGAATCATCTGACGGATACTTCCCCGCGGGAGACCGGCCCCCGCCTGGAAGCCCACCCAGGCGCTGTCCCGGTACGCACACAACCCGAGTGACGTCGCATAGTACACTCTGCCCGTATCGACCTCCACGACGGCGAACACCTTGTTGCCGAGCAACGAGTCCTCGCTCGTGATGCGAAAGATCGTGTCGTCTGTGACCACACCCACCCCGTGTCCGAACGTCGAGACATACATCGTGCCATCGATTCCAAAACTGACGTCACGAACGTCGTCGTAAAAAATCTCATCCCGCTTCGTCATGACAATCGGATCCCGGTGCGGGTTGATGGCCAGGCCGTTGTCCGTTCCGACGTATACGTCTCCCTCGTGACCCCGAATTGTGCGAACGGAATTATCGGGAAGCGCCGCTCCCGCTGTGATCTTGCCAAGGATCTCGTTGCTGAGAAGATCGAGGAGTAGAACGCCGCCGTTGGTGCCGACCCATAGGGTATCCCCCCGCTGATAGAGCGCGCGGATATCGGCGTTGTTATCGAAGTGCGTCCACTGACCCCACGCGGGTCCCGCGAACAGCAGGACGCACAGAAGCAGAGCCGATGCGAGCAGATTGATTCGAGGTTTTTTCGTCATTTCAAAATCGGACCGTCCCGGTCGGCGCGAAGGCAGGATCACACGCGCCAAACGGTTTGATCGCGAAGAGATTATAAAGTCCCACGGTGGGGCCGTCAACGTTCCCGCACACGTCCACCGGTCAAAAAAAATCTGTACCCGCCGTATGCCATCCCCTATCCTCACGCTCCACCCCTGAACCGCGCGAAAGGCGACCCAGATTGAAATTGACGCTGATAGCGAACCCGTGGGCAGGACGAGGCAGGGCGCAGGCGCTCATTGATGAGATCCGCAACGGCTCGTCGGCCCTGGACTGCGAGGTCTCCATCGAGACCACGCCGGGTCCCGGCGGCGGTGTCGAACTGGCCAGGAAAGCGGCTCGGGACGCGGATGTCATCGGCATTGTTGGCGGCGACGGCTCGATTCACGAGGTGGTCAACGGCCTGATGCCGAACCCAAAGCCAATCGTCATTCTCCCCGCGGGGACGGGCAATGACTATGCCAGCATGATTCGGTGCCCGACGGATATCCATCAGTTATCTAACATTCTGACAAAGGGATACGGCGCCCGACTCGATGTGCTCGAGTTTGGCGACCGGTTTTGCATCAACACCGCCGGGCTCGGATTCGAGGGCCAGGTCAACCAGCGCAGCCACGGCATCACGAAAATCCACGGTGCGCCCCTCTATCTACTGGCCGTTTTTAAGACCCTGTCCTCGTTGAAATGCCCGTTCTTCAGCATCGTCACCCCCGATGGCGAGCGCATCGAAGGCGACAAACTTCTCGTGAGCATCGGCAACGGCAACCGCACGGGTGGCGCATTCTACCTCACACCGGATGCCTGCCCGGACGACGGCCTGATCGACGTGTGCGTGGTCGACTCGATGAACTGGTTTCGTGTCCTCCGTCTCTTGCCAAAGTCGTTCAACGGCAAACACACGCTGCAGCCCGAGGTTCGGATGCTTCGTGTCCCATCCTTGAACATCGAGACCAACCCTGAGTTCCCCATGCACATCGACGGTGAGCTCGTCGAATCCGCGCCCGCGAATCTGCACATCAGGGTGCTGCCGAGGACACTCCCCGTTCTTTGCGAGCAACACGACAAGAACGTGTTGTCACATCCGCTGGAAAAGATCATTTAGGTGGAACGAGGCGAATGAGCTCCGGCGTCAAAACATTGGTCTTTAGCATCATGTGCCTGATTTGGAGCTCGACGTGGCTCATGATCAAGATCGGGTTGAACGATGCACCGCCGTTTACATCGGCGGGAATGCGCTTTGCCATCGCGGCGCTCGTGATCTTCGCGATTCTGTTGTATCTCAGGATTAAGCTGCCGCGTACCCGGGCGTTCTTCTGGCTGACGCTCTACCTGGGTGTGTTCCAAACCACCGTTCCCTACGGGCTCGTGTACTGGGCGGAGCAGTATCTGAACGCCGGGTTGACCGCCGTGATCTTCTCGACGATGCCGCTGATGGTTGCGTTGATCGCACGCGCCGTTCTCGGCGACCCGCTCTCACCGTGGAAACTCGGCGGTATCGTCATCGGAGCCGCCGGTGTCTACGTGATCTTTTCCGACAGCGTTTCTTTTGGCGGTCGCGAAAGCGCGTGGGGAGTCGCCGCCGTGCTGACCAGCGCGTTTCTCGCGAGCCTCTCGTCCGTGATCGTCAAGAAATACTCCAAGACCTACCAGCCGTTGGCCGCGATTTCCCTGCCGCACGCCTACGCCGGGGTCATCCTGCTGCTCGGCGGCTCGTTGATCGAGAGGGATTCTCCGCTCGGCTGGAGCGGGATGACGTATTTCACCGTTCTCTATCTCGCCTTACTCGGCTCGGTGGCCGCGTTTGCGCTCTATTTCTGGCTCATCAAACACATCGATGTCACCGTTCTTTCATACCAAACCTTTATCATTCCCGTGCTTGCGGTCCTCCTCGGCTGGATTTTTCTCCGGGAAAGCGTTACAATAAAGACTGCAATCGGCGGCTCCCTGGTCCTCGTTGGGATCGCCTTCGCCGTACTTCCAGGATCTCGGGGAGGGAGGTTCTCGGATGCCGAGTCATAGCAACGCCTTAGGCGAATCCACAAAGATACTCGCCCGGGCCCGCTCACTCGTTGTATCGACCGGTGCCGGGATATCGAAGGAAAGCGGTATCCCGACGTTTCGCGATGCCCCCAACTCCTTGTGGGAGAATTTTGATCCCATGCAGCTCGCCACGCGCGAGGGTTTCGAAAGCGACCCTGCGCTCGTGTGGCGTTGGTACACCGACCGCCGCAAGATGATTGCCAAGGCAAAGCCGAATCCCGGACATAAGGCTGTCGCCGAACTCGAATCGCTGATCGACACTGTGGTGGTCGTCACGCAGAACATCGACAATCTCCACCGCGAGGCGGGCAGCACCGATATCATCGAGGTCCATGGAAATATCTTTCGTTACAAGTGTCTCGATCGCGAGCACCCGATCGAGTCCCTGCCCAAAGGAAGCGATATACCACCGAGGTGCGAGTGCGGGTCGTTCATCCGGCCGGCGGTGGTTTGGTTCGGAGAGATGCTGCCCGAGGACGCGATCGCACGGTCGTACCGCGCCTTGTCCAACTGCGACACGTTGCTCGTAGTCGGCACGTCGGGGACGGTCTTCCCCGCGGCCGGTTTTCCGGCGGTCGCCAAACAGGCGGGTGCAAAGGTTATCGAGGTCAACCCGGAGGAAACCCCTGTAACGCTCGATGCGGACGTGTTTTTGCGCGGCCCCGCGGGCGAAGTCCTTCCTGAACTCGTGTTATCCCTGAAAGCACAAAGCGGCAGAGGATCGAATTCTTGAGACATCGTGTTCTGTTTGCTATTTGCGTGCTGGCCGCGGTGCTGGCTTCCCGCGGCGTGTCGCATGGGGCGATCATCGAAAACCTTGAGCCAAACCCACCCAATATTTCGCCGAATGGTGATGGTGTGGCCGATTCGATGATCATCACATACGATCTCGCCGACACCGCCAATGCGGTTTATCTCTTGATCGTTCAGAGCGATTCCGCAACCGTGGTCGACACGCTGGTGGGCGGGGTAGCGCACAGCGCGGGCTCCCAGGGGACCGCTGTGTGGAAAGGAACCGTGGCCGGCGGCGTGCGTGTGGCCGACGATAACTACTTCGTGTTCCTTTGGGCGACGAACGATGCGGCGACGGAATCGCGGCATCACGCCGTGTCGGTGGACGTCGTGCCACCACAGTCGTTCATCACAGCGCTGGATCCAGGTTTGTTTGCCCCGGGGTCGCCGGATACTAACCAGAGCCAGACGCTTACCGTTGGATTTCAGACGTTCGATCCGCATCCGTCCGAGATGATCAACGTCCGCGTCGTGATTGCCGATCCGGCTGGTGCCGCGGTGGACACGATCATGCCGGAAACGCTCGTCCCGGCACTCGGATCGCACATCCTGGGATGGGATGGGGCGAGCGCCGTTGACGACGGCGTTCACCGGGTCAGAATTTTCTCGAAGGATCGTGCGGATAATGTCGACCACGCCTGGTCGAGCTTCAGGATGGATTTGGACCCGCCCACTGTCGAGGTGACGAGTCTCGAGACCGGGCAGCGTCTGCGGGTCATCCCGGACAGTTTGTACGGATGGGCATGGGATTCGGGTGGGAACCCGCTGAGCAAGACCAATCCGAGCATCGAATCGGTACACGTCCGATATTCCGGTGGTTTGGAGGCGTTCGAGCCGATTCAAATCACAAGCATTCGGATGGACACGGTGTTCTTCGCCGTCCAGTTGACCGACTCGATCATCGAGCAGGAAACGGAATACAAGCTCGGTTTCCGCGCGGTGGACAAGGTCGGCCGCCCAAAGATCGCGACGTTCGCGATCACGTGGGACACGATACCGCCGGCTGTTCCGGTTCTCAATCAACCACCGAGCCCGACGCGCAACCCCACGCAGGTGCTCGACGGGACGGTCAGCAGCGACACAGAGAGCATGCGTATCTATCGGAACGACGCGCTGGTCGACACGATCCAGCCGAACCACCCGGTCCTTCCGGAGTGGCCGTATCCGGCAACACTCGTCCCCGGTGGGAACGACATCTATGCGATCGCGGTCGACGCGGCGGGCAACGCGAGTGCCCCGTCCAATGTCATCACCATCGAACTCGACGCCTCACCCGGTTTGCGTATACCGCAGCCGTTCTACTCCGACGATGTCTTCCTCTTGAACCTGGGCCAGCCCGCGTCGTCTGTCACTATTCGCGTCTACGATATCGGGGGCAAGCTGGTTCGCGTTCTTCGTAACTCATTGCCGGGTAGCAATATATCGATCCCCTGGGACGGAAAAAACGGGGATGGCGACACCGTCCAGAAGGGGCCACTCGTGGCCGTCGGGAAGATTCGTTACGAGAGCGGTGGGAGCGAAGTCTTTCGAGAGATCTTTTTGTTCGAGCGCTAGGAGAGTCGCACGTTGAGAATTAACGTCACATTGGCCCGCACCGCTGCCGCAGCACTCGTCATTGTTGTTTTGTGCGCGGCGCCCTGTTACGCCGGGTTCTCGGTCGGAGGCAGCTTTGCCGCACCCGGCTATGGCGCGAGGGCGTGGGGAATGGGCGGCGCCACGATTGCATCGGGGGCCGATGAGGAATCGGCCTATTGGAATCCCGCAATGCTGGCGGTAATAGACGAACACCGGCTCGGGATCTCCTATTCCAATCTCGTGCCGGGCACGCGGGCCCGACAGTCCTACGCGGCGTATGCACAATCGCTCAAACAGGGGCCGGTCGATGAGCCCGGTCTCGAGTTCGCGCAACACGCGATTGGTGCGATCTACGGTAATCTGTCGCTCGAACTCGCCGACGGCCAGTCGTATTCGGAGAACACTCTGAGGCTTTCGTATGCGTACACTCCCTTGTACTTCATGTCGTTTGGTGTGAGCTTCGTCGGCCTTGCGACCACGAGCGATATCGATGGCTTCGGTGGCACCGGCACCGCTCTGGACGCAAGCGTCCGCCTCGCAATCACTCGGGCCATCACGTTCGCGGCGGTTTTCAGAAATGCGCTTTCCCAGCTGTCGTACGACGACGGCACCGATCTCTCCCTTCCCCGCTCCACGACGTTCGGTTTGGCCTACCGGGCCATGACCGATCTGCTCGTGGAGGCTGATATAGAGTTTCAGTTCGGCGGTATTTCAAAACTTGTCCTGGGCAGTGAGTACACCGTGTATCATGACGTGTTGGCCCTCCGCGCGGGTCTCGCCAGCGTGGCCGCGGGTGAAAGCCGTACGATCGGTTACGTCGGCGCGGGCGTCCGGGTAAGACAGTTTCATGTCGATTACTCGGTTGCGTTCGACAACGAGGAGGCTTTTGGCAGGACTCAGCGTTTCTCGCTTGGGATAGGGTTTTAACTCAACGTGCACCCCACTATTAAAAAGACACCACACTACCTTTGGGCATGTTCGTTCTGCGGCCTCGCCGTCTTCGTTCCCTTTTCGATTGCCGGAGCCAACATCGCAATCATGTTCGGGTTTCTGGCGACGCTCCTCGCGGCCGCTACCGATCCGGAGGCCCGCCAACGATACCGTCGCATCAAACACGACCCCATGCTGATGGGTTGTGCCCTGCTCGTATTGTCCGCGCTCCCATCGGTGTTCATATCGGATGATCTGCGCCGCGCGCTGCGGGATCTGAAGTCCTACTGGATTCTGCTCGTTTATTTCCTGGCGGCGTACAACCTGGTGTCCGATAAGCTTCGGCGCGTCGTCGTCTGGATTCTGTTCGGATCGATGACCATCTCGTCTCTCGTCGCGCTCATTCAGTACAGCGGGGGACTCGAGCTTTTGTTTTTCAGTATCGCGGCCCAAACATACAGACCGGGGAGCACGCTTTACAACATGACGTTTGCGGGAATCCTCTATCAGCTGATCACCGTGAACGCCGCCGTTGCGCTTCGATACAAACCGTTCAATTCGCGGGCGCTCGCCCTCGTGGGCGCTGCGATCATCCAGAGCGCCGCCCTCATCGTCACGTTGACGCGCGGGGCGTGGCTGGCAGTGCTCGCAGGCCTGTTCGCAATCCCGTTTCTCTTGAAACGAAAGATTCTGCTGTTGGTAATGGTTTTTGTCATCGTTCTGGGCGGGTTCGCGGCGTTTCAGAACGACACGATCCGCGATCGTGCGACGACGATCGTGAAAAGCCTTCGCGAACCCACGGATGACAACGTCGCCACCCGCCTCGTACTCTGGGACATCTCCTGGCAGGTCTTCAAAGACAACCCGGTGTTTGGTGTGGGAATGGGTGACTACAGTATTGTGGCGGAGAACTACCTCGAGGGCCGGAAGGTCCTCACGGTCGTGGACTCGCACAACATCTATCTGCAGATGTTGGCGACTCGCGGGCTGGTGGGCTTTATTCCGTTCGTGGTGTTCTGGATCTTATTGCTTCGGGTTCTGTTCGACGCCAGACGATCGGCCGTGCAGAGCGGATCGCGCTTCGGCGAGCACTACGTCACCGGCGTTATCGCCGCCACGATCGCGGTCCTCGTCGGCGCGCTCTCCGAGAACAACATCGACGACAGCGAAGTCTTTATCTGCTTTATGTTCCTCACCGGCATCGCGAGAAGCTTTCGCATCTCTGCACCTTAGTGCACGAGACACGGCGAACGCCCTCACTTCATGTCTCGCTCGCGCTGACGGCTCATTTGGACCGCTCACTCGAAATATCCGTTCGAACGCTCGCCGTGCCCCGAGCACAGGTAGGGTAGCGAGTGAGGTCTTTCGTAGGATCCCTTCGCGGGAACGAGTGAGGATCCACCGCGACGGCGCCGAAGGCGCCGAAGGCGCCGTGAAGAGCGCGAAGCGCGACGCGGTTAGCCAAGCGAAGTGGAGCGAGGGTCCCTAGAAAGAGCCTCGCTCGCTGCCCCACCACGCTCCTAAGAGACTTTCTCCGAAATCGTCTTCGCCTGCGTAAACAGCAGCAGGTAGTCGCGGCCGCCGGCCTTGCTGTCCGTACCCGACATATTGAAACCGCCGAACGGGTGGACGCCGACGAGCGCGCCGGTGCACTTGCGATTGTAGTACAGGTTGCCGACGTGGAACGTCGCTCCCGCTTTCTCCAGCTTCTCGCGGTTCTTTGAGTACACGGCTCCCGTCAGACCATATGCGGTGTTGTTTGCGATCGCGAGAGCGTCATCGTAATCCTCGGCCTTGATGCATGCGAGCAACGGCCCGAAGATCTCTTCCAGCGAGATGCGGGCATCCCGCTCAACATCGGCAAAAATCGTCGGCGTGATGAAATACCCGTCACCGGCGGCGCGATGTCCGCCAAGTATGAGCTCGCCCTCGGTTTTGCCGACCTCGATGTACTCCAGGATCTTGTCGCAGGCATTCTGGTTGATCACGGGCCCGTTGTAGATATCGTTGGACTCATACGGCGCGCCCTGCTTGATCGTCTTTGCCTTGTCGACGATCTTTTTGACCATCTCGTCATAGACATCCTTGACGATGATCGCGCGCGAGCAGGCGGAACACTTCTGCCCCTGAAAACCAAACGCCGACCCGACCACATTCGCCGCCGCATCATCCAGATCGGCCTCGCTGTCGACGATGATCGAGTCCTTGCCACCCATCTCCAGAACCGTGCGCTTGATCCACATCTGCCCATCCCTGGGCACGGCCGCTTCCTGATTGATGCGAAGCCCGACCTCCATCGATCCGGTGAACGCGATGAACCGTACCTTGGGGTGCTGGACGATATAGTCACCGACCTGCGCCCCGCTGCCCGGGACGTAGTTGACCACACCGGCGGGCAGACCGACTTCCTCCAGCAGGTCCATGAACTTCGCCGCAATCACGGGGGCGTCGCTCGACGGTTTGAGCAGAACGGTGTTGCCGGCGACAAGCGCAGCGCTCGTCATGCCCAGCATGATCGCCAGCGGGAAGTTCCACGGGGGAACAACCATCCCGACTCCCAGCGGGATATAGAGCAGCTCGTTCTTCTCGCCCGGGATCCTGGTGAGCGGCTGGTCGCCACCCAGGCGAATCATCTCGCGACCGTAAAACTCCAGAAAGTCGATCGCCTCCGCGGTATCCGCGTCCGCCTCAACCCAGCTCTTACCGACCTCGTACACCATCCATGCCGAAAACTCGTGCTTGCGCTCGCGCATCTTTGCCGCAGCCTTGAAGAGATACTCGGCACGTTCCTCGGGCGCCACGTGCTTCCATGTTTCAAACGTCTCGGTGGCAACCCGAATCGCCTCCTCGGCATCTTCGCTTGTCGCCTTGGCCGCTTTACCAACGACGGTGTCCGGATCCGACGGGTCGGTCGACAGGATGTGATCCTTCGTCTTCCTCTTCTTGCCGCCAATCACCAGGTCGTAGTCCCCACCCAGCTCGGAAGCAACCTTGGCCAGCGCCTCTTTCATTGCGGCTGCGTTCGAGGGATCGCTGAAGTCCGTCAGCGGTTCGTTTTTGAATTCGGAAGGCATTCGTCTCTCCTCTTGTTTGAGGGGGAAACCATTTTGGGCTTTAAAAAGTTCAGGATTGGGATACAGTATTGAAGACTTGTGTCCGCTTTCGGACCACCACGACGCACTATACGGCAATCCGGACACGGTGTAAACCGTTAATTGAGAAAGGGCCAGAAGACTGTGATAACCCATGCGATAGAGCAAACGGTCCGCTACGCAGAGACGGATCGCATGAAGGTCGTGCATCATTCGACGTATCTTCTCTGGTACGAAGTGGGGCGCACATCGCTACTCGAGGCCGCCGGTTTTCCCTACCACGAGCTGGAGCGCTCCGGCACGATGTTTCCCGTGGTCGAATACTCCTCGCGGTTCGTCGGTTCGGCGGATTACGGTGATCGCGTGCGCATCGAGGTATCGGTCAGGAGTCTGCGAAGCCGGGTGGTCGTGTTTGCCTATCGCATCACCTGCAGGGGCAAGGAGATCGCCACGGGCACGACAACCCACGTTGCCGTCGACAACAACCTCAAACCCCACCGGATGGCCGACGAGCTGCTCGCCGCACTCGAGCCCTACGTCGAGCCTAAAACCGAATCGTAAAGTCTTCGAACGATTCCTCTTCTTCTTCCCACACTTCATCGACATGGGTCACGCGGGCGGATGGCGGTCCCATGCGCACGAACTCGAGCGCTCTCTCGCAGCTCGGGCGTTCGCCCTCGAAGACCGCTTCGACGCGGCCATCGGGCAGGTTGCGCGCCCATCCCGTCAATTCCAGCTCGTTCGCAGCCCGCCGCGTGGAATCCCTGAAAAACACGCCCTGAACAATGCCTTCGATCCAGACATGCAACCGTGCCACGTTATCGACTCTCCTTGCTCGTAGTTGCGGTTCCTAAAGATCAAAAATCACTCTTACGCGCGCGCCGTTCTCGTCGCGAGCAACCGACAACGCGTGATATGTCGCCGCCTTGACCTCAAAACGCAGATCGTGTTTGTCGGGATCCACCAGCTCCCCCTTCAGGACGCCCTCCGCGAACCGCTCATTCGCGTCATGTACGGTGACCGACCGGTACAGCTCACCGTTCGCGCTTCCCGTAGTAATGACCTCGTTGAGCCAGTCGACCACCAGGTCCTCGATCGAACCGGCCTCGACGCGGATGGGGCGCTCGCTCATCCCTTCGGCCTCTCCTGGAAGGGCGTCGTTCCAGCACAGAAGCGAGAAGAGCCCAAGTGTTGCGTTTTCGAGCAACTCGCGGATGTCGGCGCCGTGCGCCTCGATCCCGACGTCGCCGGAGTGATCGATCTCCGTGAATGGCTTCCGCATGAATCCCGTCCATCCGGCCCACGGCCAACTAGCCCGTCGGCGCCGTGCGAACCCCGTACCTAGAAAACCGCTCGCAGTTTGCGGACTCTCGTCCACACCGATCTGACCTTCTCGCTCTTGAACACCCCGTTCTCGAGGACGATGGTGTCGACGAGGCGTCCCGACACGGTCTCGAAGGCGACGTTACGCACGGCGATACCGCTCGGTGCGCCGCGCCAGACCTGTGCGGCCGGGTGAGACTCGTACGTGCCCTTGACGGGTTGACACAGCTTGTACGTGTCGCCAACGACGATCACCGGCCGGCGTTTGTCCCGGGCGGCCAGCGCAAGCACATACGAGCCCATTTTGTTGACGATCGAGCCATCGGGGTGGATAGCATCGCATCCCATCACGACGCTATCGCATTCGTCCAGGGCCGCGCCGATCTGTGATTCCGTAACCAGTGTGACAGATCCCGCATTCGCCCGCAACAATCCGGCCGTGCGTCGTCCTTCGAATGCGGGGCGCGATTCGCAGACGGTGACGCGCGGTCTGGACAACGTACCGATAGCCCGTATGACACTGGAGCTGCAGCTGATGGTCAACGGGCGCCGCAACCGGCCAAAATGCGTTTTGAAACGCCGTGGCACCCCCGCACCGATGTTCTCCAGCTCCCCCTCGACGTCCAGCGCGAACCGCGAGAGCGCCTTGTAAGCAGCATCGCTAGACTCCGGCTCGATGTTTGCAAAACCGAATGCCAGCCTGGCGACGACCGATTCGACCGTCGCCATTGCCGGCCGCGTTTTCCGAACGCGTCTGAACAGCCGGTTCATGGCACGAACATAACGGGCGGGGGACACACCGGAGGCGGGACCGGCAAGCACAAAAACAGCCACGGTCTTTCGGCCCAACTCGCTTGCGCCGCTTCGCCGATCACCGGCGATCGCCATCAATGCGCGATCGATTCGCTCTGGGTTCTTGAACTCACGCATGCGACCGTTGTACCGTTTTCCGGGGGTTATCCCGATGACATCTGTTTCATCGCCTGGAGCTTTTTGTAGTAACTCCGCGTCACGTCGTTGCGTCTGAGCATTCCGAGAAGCCTGCGGTTGTCATCCGAGTCAACGACGGGCAGAGCATTGACTTCGTTCTCGAAATAGCGACTCATCACGGAAGCGATATCTTCTTCGGGGGTGACAACGGGAGCATCCTCGTTCGCGATCTCCTTCATAATGAGCAGGTCGTCCAGCTCCCTGTCGACCAGGATCTCCCGCACATCGCTGATCGAAAACATACCGGTCAGTTGGCCCTCCGAATTGATAACGGGAAAGACCTGCTGATTGGTCTCTGTCATTATCGCGATAAAGCTTCTCAACGTCAGCGTCTCGTGAACCGACTGGTAGTCGGTATCCGGTCGAAAGACGTCTTTGACATAAATCTCTGCCAGAAGGTCTTTGGCGAAATCACCATAGTGGGCCGGAGACTCCGCCCGGCTTGGCACCTGATTCTCGAAGATGCTCCACCGGCGGCCGATGATGTACGCGATCGCGCACACCCACATTACGGGCACGAGCAAGTGGTAGTTACCGGTCATCTCGCTGACCATGATGATCGTGGAGATCGGGGCGTTGGATGCAGCGGCGAAGAAACCCGCCATACCCACAATAACAAACGCACCTGGTTGCGTGACGACGTTCGGCACCCACTGGTGAAAGAGCTTTCCAACGGCGCCGCCAAGCGCGCCGCCGATCACCATCGACGGACCAAAAACACCAGCGCTCCCGCCGGACCCGATCGTGAGCGATGTCGTCACGATCTTGCCCACAGCGATCATAAACAGCAAACCGGTCGCGATCTCGTTATCCAGCGCACCCTGGATGACACCGTAGCCAAACGCCAGCGTCTCAGGCAGAAAGAACCCCACGCAGCCGGTGAGGAGCCCGCCGATGGCGGGTTTTACATAGTTCGGTATCCGCAGTTTCTCGAAAAAGTGCTTGGTCCCGTAGAAGCTCTTGACGTAGAGCGCGGACGCCAGCGCGAGAACAACCGCGAGCACCGTGTAGGGTCCCAACTCGAGCGGATGAAGAAACACAAAGGAGCTCTGTTTGAACAGGGGATCGAAACCAACGATGAGACCAAATGTCGAATAGGCCACGATCGTGGTCACAAACGAGGGAATAATCACCTCGGTTTCGAACTCCGGCTCGCTATAGAGGATCTCGGCGGCAAAAAGCGCACCGGCGAGCGGGGCGCGAAAGATGCTCCCGATCCCCGCCCCGACGCCCGAGGCGAGGAGTATCCGACGCTCGCGGCCGGATAACCCGAGCTTGTCGGCCAGAAACGACCCGAACCCGGCCCCGATCTGCGCGATCGGGCCCTCGCGGCCACCCGATCCACCGGACCCCAGCGTAACGGCCGACGCAATCGCCTTGACGATCGGCACCCGCCCTCGGATCCGTCCCTGTTTGTTGTGGAATGCATCGATCGCCGAATCGGTGCCGTGACCCTCAGCCTCCGGGGCAAATGTGTAGACGACCCAGCCGGCGATCAAACCGCCAAGAGCCGGTATGAGCAGCAACAGATAGCGTCGAAACGGCGTCGCGGTGTGCTCGAATATCTGCTTTTCGCCGTAAGGTTCGGGGGGACGGTAACCGGCCAGCTGATCGAGGAAAAAGTGCATGCCGGCCTGACACATCATGTTGAACACGACGGCACCCAACCCCGCGACGACACCGACGATGACGGCGAAGATCACGTACCGGCCGATCGATTGCAGGTTGAACGCTTCCAGCAGGCGCAGAATGGATTGAAAGAGCTTTTGCATCAACTACCGTTCTCGCCTGTCGCACGCGGGCTCAGGCGTCGTACCTTGCCGCGATCGGCATCCGTCTCCCGCTCCCGAACGCCTTGGAAGTGATCTTGATACCCGGTGCTGCCTGTCTTCTCTTGTGCTCGCTCTTGCGAACCGCCTCGATCACCCAGGCGACCGTGTCCCGGTCAAACCCCTTGTCGACGATCTGCTCGCGGGACATGTGCTCATCGACGTGGTACTCGAGAATCCCGTCTAGAACATCGTAGGGCGGCAAAAGCTCCTGGTCCGTCTGGTCCGGTTTGAGCTCGGCCGATGGCGCCCGCGTGATGATGCGTTTTGGAATAACGTTCTTTTTGCGATTGATCAGCTTGGCCAACTGATACACATCCGTTTTTGGCACATCCGATATGATCGCCAGACCGCCGCTCATGTCACCGTAGAGCGTACAATAGCCAACGGCAAGCTCGCTCTTGTTGCCCGTTGCCAGCGGCAGATGACCGAACTTGTTCGAGTACGCCATCAGATAGTTGCCGCGAATCCGGGCCTGGATATTCTCCTCGGTAACATCAGGCTGCGTTCCTTTGAAGACGCCCGAGAGTGCCTTGTGGTAGCAATCAACGACATCGCTGATCGGAATCACTTCCAGCTTCACACCGAGGTTCGACGCCAGCTTCTTCGCGTCTTCCAAGCTCGCCGACGATGTGTACTCGGACGGCATCGAGATGAGCGTCACGTTCTCCGGCCCAACGGCATGGCATGCAATCGCCGCTGTCACCGCAGAATCGATTCCTCCCGACACAGCAACGACGACCTTTGCAATCCCGCACTTCTCCAGATAGTCGCGAGTGCCGAGAACGAGCGCCTTGAACACCGTCTCGGTTTCACCCTCGAACTCGTACGGATCCGCTTTGGTCGTGTCATCGGTATCGATGGTCCGGATATCCTCATCGAATGAGGCGAAAACAGCACGGGGCGTTCCCGCAGCGTCGACATAGAGGCTCCGTCCGTCGAAAACCAGCTCATCGTTGCCCCCAACCTGATTGACAAGGAGAAACGGGACTTTGTGGCGCGTCGTGTGTTTGTGGATGAGCTCATAACGCACCCGTTCCTTGCCAACCGAGAAGGGAGAGGCGGAAATATTGATCAGAAACGAGGCGCCTTTTTCGACCAGCATTTCGATGGGATCCTGCGAGTACGGACGCCGGTTCCACGGATCCGGCTCGAACCACAGATCCTCGCAAATCGAAAGACCCAGTTCGACCCCTTTGAACGAATACGTCCGGTTGTCCGTCGCGGCGACAAAATGTCTCGCCTCGTAAAAAACGTCGTAGGTTGGCAAGAGCATCTTGGGCTGCTCGAAGAGAACCGCTCCTTCCGAGATCAACAGCGCCGTGTTGTAGAGCGCCTTGCCCTCGGCAAGGGGATTCCGCATCGGACACCCGACGACGATCCCGAGACCGGGATATTTGCTGGACTCGGCCGTGATCCGCTCGAGCCCGGCCGCCGCCTGCTCGATAAACGCCGGTCTTTCGAGAAGATCCTGCGGCGGATACCCCGTTATGATAAGTTCGGAAAAGACGGCGAGATCCGCCTTCTCTTTTGCCGCGCGCTCCACGATTTGCAGAACTCTCGAGACATTCTGCTCGATCGCTCCCACCACCGGATTGATCTGTGCCACGGTGATCCGCATCGTTGATCCTCTTGGGTGATCTCCCTCGGACGACTCCCTTAAAACCGTAATCTATCACATGTCTCGGGATTGCCAAACAGGAAGAGTCGGACGCCTAGCCACTCTCCTCAAAAAGACGCATATAGTCGTCGAATGACTCCGCACGCCGCACTTGCCGCAGACGGTCGCCGTCGACGAGATACTCCGGCGGGCGCATCCTCGCGTTGTAGTTGGAGCTCATCGTGTAACCGTAGGCGCCGGTGTCATACACAACCAGCCCCGTGCCCTCCTCGGGTGTCGGCAATGTGCGGTTCTTGCCGAGAAAATCCGCCGACTCACAGACCGGACCGACGATGTCGTATGTCTCCGTCGTTCCGTCCACAGGCTCGACAAAACCGATGTGGTGCTGCGCATCGTACAGACTGGGACGGATCAGCTCCGACATGCTGGCATCGACCACGACAAAGCGCTTGTCACCGCTCGTCTTCACACCGAGGACCCGGCAGACGAGGATACCGGCGTCGGCCACGATCGAGCGGCCGGGCTCCACGATCAGCGTGATGTCATCGGCCACGATGTCACGAACGACATCGATCAGCCTGTTCCCCCCGAGAGTGCCTCCCTGTCTTTCGTAGTCGATTCCCAACCCGCCACCAATACTGAGGAATTTGATATCGAAGCCTTTCCGCCGAATGTCCCCCACGAGCTTCATCATCAGCCGGGCCGCATCACCGAAGACAGCGACATCGGCGATCGTCGACCCGAGATGACATTGAATCCCGGCCAGTCGAAGCGACGACGCCAATCGGATTCGCTCGAGAAACCACGGTGTTCGCTCGGCGGATACGCCGAACTTGGAGTGGCGTATGCCCGTCGACACGTAGGGATGGACTTCGGGGTCGATGTCGGGGTTGATGCGGATGAGCACATCCAGCGTCGTGCCCGTTTCCTTCGCAGCCTGTTCGACATGATGCAGATCGAACTCGCTGTCGACGTTGATCATCACGCCGTGCTCGGCGGCGAGCCTGAGGGACGACAGCGTCTTGCCGTTGCCGTTGTAGATCGTGTGCTTTGGGTCGAAACCGGCCGCAGCGGCCAGTCTGAGCTCGTTCTCGCTCGCGAGGACGGCCCCGCTGTCCATTTCACGTAAGTGATTAAGAATAAATAGGTTGCTATTGGCCTTCAGGGCGTAGGCGACGATCGCCGGCCGGCCGGCCAGCGCGTCGGTGTAGGACCGATAGTTTCGGGTGATCCGGTCGAGACTGTAGAGGTAGAAGGGGCTCTCCGGCACCTGCTCCTGTATGTCCTTGACCCTCGAGTTTTCGCAGTAGAGAAAGCCGTCTCGGTCGTGGAAGCTCATCTCAGGCCCAGCGCGCCGCGTTCACGGCCGCCCTGCCCGCCCCGCTCACAACACCCACGAATGCATCCGTGATTACGTGGTTACCCAGGTCTTTGGCCCAGGCATCGATCGTTTTCTGATTCATGCGGCTATTGTATCACGGAAATGCCGGGCGTCTACAGGTGTCTAGTCTAGGATCGGCAGCCGGACTTCGAACAGAGTTCCCTGCCCCGACTCACTGCCAACCCTGATCTCGCCGCGGTGTGCCTCGGCGATCATCCAGCAGATGGACAGCCCAAGGCCGCTGCCACCCGTTTTGCGGGAGCGATCCTCGTCCACACGGTAGAACCGGTTGAAAATGTACGGCAGATCCTCCTGCGGGATGCCCGGGCCGGTGTCGCGGACGGTCAATACAGCGATGTCGCGGTCGACACCCAGGCCAACGGTGATCTTGCCCCCATCCGGTGTGAACTTGATCGCATTATCGATCAGATTGAAGAGAAGCTGATAGAGACGGTCGCGGTCGCCCTTGACGGCCGCGGGCTCGATGGGGCCGAACTCGATCTTCTGCCGCTTCATCCGGGCGAGAACATCCATATCCGATACGACGTCCTTGAGGAGACCGCCTAGCTGAACGGCGGTGAACTCGAAACTCCCGCCGGCGGGCTCCGTCTGCGAGAGCAACAGCAGATCGTTGATGACACGGCTGAGCCGCATGATCGTCTCGATGTCGCCGACGAGCCTTTCCTTAAAGCTGTGTGGCACATCCGGGTTGTTGAGCTCGTCCTCCCAGTTCGTCCGCAGGATGGTAATGGGTGTCTTAAGCTCGTGTGCCGCATCCGCCATGAACTGCTGCTGGCTCAGAAAGGCCTTCTCCAATCTGTCCAGCAGGTCGTTGAGCACGAGTGCGAGCTGACCGATCTCGTCAGTCTTGTCCTTGATCTCGATACGCTCGCTCAGATTGGTCGAGCTGATTTCACGCGCCTTGGCCGTCATCGCCGCGATCGGTCTGAGAGACCTGCGCACGATAAGACACCCGCCGCCGAGCAGCAGCACGAGGGTGAGCAGCTTTGCCGGGAGAAGTATCCTCCAAAGCCGCCCCAGTGCATCATCGACGTCGTGCATCGACGACGCCAGATTGACCCAGCCAATGAGATCCCCGTTGTAAAAGAGCTTTCGCGAGACGGCACGAAATCGGATCACCTCGCTCGAGGCGGGGTGAAAAAACGGCATATCATCGGAATTGTGGGTGACGATGGTGACAAGCTCCGGTCTGTCTTTGGCCATCGGCAGCGACAGCGTGATCCTGTCCGCGATGGGGGAGCGGTAGATCGGCTGCCCATCTGCGTTGTAGAGGACCATGTACGCCTCTTCCATATCGACATTGACATACAGGTTCGGCGTGTCGATGTCCCGGAACGTCCGGGTCACGGGGTCAAAACGGCTTTCGATCGCGCTGATGATCATTTCGTGTTCGTTCTCAAGAGCGGCGAACATCAGATGTCGAACGCCAAAATAGGTGGCTGTGCCAAGAAACGGAACCGTTATCAGAGTGACGGCGGCATACCAAAGCAACAGGCGGGATCCGATTCTCACGCTTCATCCTTTATGATATAGCCCACGCCGCGAATCGTTTGGACGATCTTCTTGTCCTTTTCATCGCCAAGCTTCTTACGCAGGTTCTTGATATGAACGTCCACGAAGTTGGTCATCGAGAAAATGTCGAAGTTGTCACCCCACACGTGCTCCGCTATCGAGAGACGCGAGAGCACTCTGTTCTTGTTGT
Source organism: uncultured bacterium (assembly GCA_965372355.1). Classification (GTDB taxonomy): domain Bacteria; phylum Krumholzibacteriota; class Krumholzibacteriia; order WVZY01; family WVZY01; genus CBDVBZ01. The sequence continues at coordinate 48,864 of CBDVBZ010000006.1, forward strand.
ACAGCAGAAACTCCAGAAGGGCGAATTCCTTGCGGGTAAGATCGATATTCCGGCCGCCGCGACGGACCTCTCGCGTGTTGGTGTCGATCTCGATATCGGCGGCTTCGAGAAGCGATGACGTCGCGTCGCTGCTCCTCCGCAGCAATGACCTCGCCCGGGCGAGAAGCTCCGGTGTGGCAAACGGTTTGGTCAGGTAGTCGTCGGCGCCGGCATCCAGACCCGCTACCTTGTCCTGCACCCCGTCCCTCGCGGTGAGCATCAACACGGGAACCTTGAGTCCCGCCTGGCGGATTTCTTTCAAAACGTCGATGCCATTCATTCCGGGTAGAAGGATATCCAGAATCACGAGGTCATATGTCTCACTGAGCGCCTCGTCGAGGCCTTCCGAACCATCCAGGGCAATCTTGACCTCGTAGCGTTCACGTTCGAAAACATTCTTGATCCGCCTGGCCAGCGCTTCCTCATCTTCGACGATCAGGATTCTCACGATTGTGCGCGACCTCCGTTTCTCGAACGTTCTTGGCAGCTTGCCGCGGCGGGCACGGCGGCCAGGCTCCGGTGGCATTTGCTGAGCGCCGTCGGCCCGCCCCGACATTGGCAGGGCGATAACGAGCCCCACCAGCATACCATTGTCGCCTTTCGTGCGAGAAACAAAACCGGAGGGGGTAACAACGCTACAGGGGCCCCCAGTTCCGGATGCCCCTGAAATCCGGGCCCAAGGCCCCCTGTAGCGCAAGCTTCTAATGGTTCTCACCACGTGGTGAGCGATTTCTGCGGCGACTCGCTGCAGGGGGCCCCCAGTTCCTGAATGCCCCTGTGATCCAAGCCCGAAGACCCCTGCAGCGTACGAACGTCTTGATCCTTTGGTGTCCCGCACGCGACGACTGGTTGCGCGTCGATGGAAATGACCGCGAGATCGATCTGCGGATCGGCCCCCTGTACCTTCGCTACGATCCCACGGTCATCCATCAGACGCACTTTCACCGGTTCCGCGTTTTGATAGTCTTTTGTCATTCTCATCTTCATTGCTCTTCGATTCTTCAGTCCTTCGTTTCTCGTTGTGTTTGAAACCGTGTCTTTCTCTTTGTTGTCCTGACCTATGATACGTTCGTCAGATGAAGAGAGAATGAAGGTCCACGGGGTTCCCAAGAAAAAGTGCCGTTTTGGGAAGAAATTCTGTAACGGACGATGTGACAGATAATTACAGAAAACAATGCTGCAGGGGCCCCGGTATCTGAGTGCCCCTGAAACCCAAAACCAGGATCCCCTGCAGCGTACGAACTCTTCCAGTCCTTCAGCGTCCTACATGCGACCCGCGTTTCGATGTCGAACCTTGCTGCAGGGGCCCCCGGTATCTGAGTGCCCCTGAAACCCGGATCCAGGATCCCCTGCAGCGTACGAACCTCTGATCTTCCGTGTCTCATCATCAACGATCTCTCTTGCGTTCCGCCTCGCCACGGGGGTTCCCGGTATCTGAGTGCCCCTGAAACCCGGATCCAGGATCCCCTGTAGCGGACGGGCCCCTAATCATCGGGTGTTTCACACGCGACGAACACTCTCGCCTCATCCCTCTGCACGTAAAAAAGGGCGTTGCCACCGGCTGTATGGCCATGCATAGCCTCCTCGAAGTCCCCGACCGTTTGGACCGGCTCACGATTCAGCTCTAGTACAACATCGCCTTCACGCAAGCCTGCCTCAGAGGCTATGCTATTGGCTGCTACGTCTGTGATGACAACGCCTTTCTGATCTTCAGCAAGTTCGTATTTCTCCGTTAGACCCGGCGTGATACCGGACACTGCAATACCCATATCTTCGTGGCGCGATTCGCCCTCGGCGACCGGCATTCCGGCCGGGTTCAGCTCGGCCAGTGTCACCCTGATGTCCTTTTTGCTGCCATCACGGATGACTTCGAGGTGAACCTTTGCTCCGGGTGACGTCCCGGCGACCCGCGTGCTCAACTCGACGGCGTTATCGATCTCTTTGCCTTCGAAAGCGACGACGATGTCTTCCGGTTTCAGGCCCGCCTTGTCCGCAGGACTTCCCTTCTGGACCTGGCTTACAACGGCACCGCGTGGCGACTCGAGACCGAACGCCCGCGCCAGCTCGGGCGACAGCGTCTGGATGTGTACGCCGAGCCAGCCCCGCTCGACGGCGCCTTTCTCAAGGATGTCGGCCATGACCTTCTTTGCCAGATTCGCCGGTATCGCGAATCCAATACCCATGTTGCCGCCATTATGGGTTGCGATCGCCGTGTTGATCCCGATCACCCTTCCGTTGAGATCGACCAGTGCGCCACCGGAGTTGCCCGGGTTGATAGCGGCGTCGGTCTGCAGGAAATCCTCGTAATACGACAGCCCGACGCCGCTTCTTCCCTTGGCGCTGATAATGCCTGACGTGACCGTATGGTCGAGGTTCGCGTCCAACGGTGAACCTATCGCCAGTACCCACTCGCCCACGCGAGACTGGTCCGAATCACCCAACTCAGCCGGTGTCAAATTATGTGCGTCGATGGAAATGACCGCGAGGTCCGTCTGCGGATCGGCCCCCTTTACCTTCGCTTCGAACTCGCGGCCATCCATCAGACGCACGTTTATCTGGTCGGCTTCACCGACGACGTGGTTGTTGGTCAGTATGATGCCGTCTCTGTCGATGATGACGCCCGACCCTAGCCCCATTTGCTTGTGGTTGCCCTCCGAGTTGTTGAAAAACCGCTCGAAGAAATCCTCGTCAAAAAACTCTCTGTACGGTGAATCCTCTAATTGTCCGCGACGCTTAGCCATATCCGTCTCCGTAAAGATGGTCACGACGGATGGGTTGACCGTCTCGGCAACCAACGCGAATGCATCGCTTAGTTTGTGGGCAACCGCCAGGCTCGAGTTCGTCGAACCCATACCCGAAATACCTGACAGCTGAGAAGCCTGGCTCGGACTCGTCGTCCTGAACCCGACCGTGATCGATAAGCCCAGGAACATCACCGCGAGTACGACCAGCCAATTGAAGGGGTTGTCTATTCTTGATTTCATCGTTTTGCTTTTCTCCTTCTGACGGGAACCGCTGCAGCTGTCTGTCCGATGACCGTGTCTGCATTGTCAGCAGCGGTCCCGTTTCTGATCTCTGACCCATGATACGTTTGCCAAATGACGGAAAGATGAAGGTTCCGGGGGGGGGTGGAGAAAAAAGGCAGGGCTTCTCAGAAATTCACATAACAAACTGTCATTACAACGTTTACACAGCAAGAACAAAGCGCCGCACGGTGTGAGAACCCGCGGGACGGCCGGTGAAGCGAGGGGATTGAATGAAGCGAGGAGGTCAGCGCTCGACGATCGAGCCGTCCGCCAACCGGTATGTCCGCGTCACCTTCTGGGTGGGGCAGCAGAGCGGGTCGTCTTCACCATGGACGGTCATGTCGAGTGTGATCTCTCCATCTTCTATGCGTATCTGGCGGGGTTTGACGCGGTCGCCGAGAAAGAGCGACGCTTCGTGTCTGGGTTCGCTACGCTCGTTGATCACGACGGTGAGGTCGACGAAAACGCCACTGCCCCCCGTGTTGGTCGCCAGCACAGCCGCTGCGTCGACCGCATCATCGCCGTTCAAATCGCCAAGCGCGATCTGCCCCCACAACGCCGCGCTCACGCGCGATTCGCGATCCGTATACCGGCCTGCTTCCAGGAGAACCATTTGCCCGCCGGCGTGATCGATCCGAAACCCGGTGTTCCGCACCAACTCCTCTGTCAGATCGGGAGTGTCCGTCGCGCAACCCGTGATGATGAGCACGAGCGCAACGGCCGCACGAAGCCGGCAATCCAGGTTTTGTCGCGGCCTGCACGGTATCGGGTGTCGCATCGATTCTATCTCCTTTTCCGGCTCATGGTTGGTCTCGTTCGCGGTACTCGCGCAGCAGACGCCCGAGCGTTTCGATATCCGGGGCATCCGGATATGTCGAACGCCACCGGGCGAGCATCGCTTCGGCGTCGTCGAGCCGTCCCGCCTTGACGAGTAAACGGGTCAAACCCAGCCTGCCGGCGGGTAGATGAAGAACAGCCCGGTACTGCTCGAACGCCTTGTCCGGTTGGCCGGTGTGTTCATAGTAGCTGCCGAGACCAAAGACAGCGTTGGCAAACTCGGGATCCACCTTCAGGGCCCGCTCGAGCAGCCTGAACGCCGCGTCGTACTCCCCACTTCGCATCCGTACATCGGCCAGATTGGTGAGCGCTTCTTTGTGTTCCGGGTCGAGTGCGATGACCCTCTCGTACGCCGGACCGGCACGATCGTGAAGCTCTCGCACCTGGTATACCACACCGAGCGTATAGAACGCATCGACGAACGTGCTGTCCAACCGGCACGCCTCGACGAGATCCTCCGTCGCCTCGACGTGGCTCCGCAGACGATACTTGACCCAACCGCGCATCTTCCACGCCGGGGCAAACGTCGGATCGCGCTCGATCGACTCATCGAATGCCTCCAGCGCCTTGCCGAAGTCCGTGTGGCTGTTGTCCACGCCCAGCGAGTAAAAGCCCCGGGCCTCACCCGCGCCCCCCACGTTAAAGGGGTTGAGCGCCGATGCCACGAGCACAACGAGGGCCATGGCAAGGTAGCGCACCGCCGGCCCGCGCTCCGCACGCCTGAACTTGTCAACGATCCACGAGATGCCAAAGGCGGCATAAGGGATGAGGAAAACACTTACGGGCAGCCGGTAACGCGACGTGACAAAGAAGATGATGACGGATACGGCGTATGGAACAAGAAAATAGAGCGGCAGCGACCGCTCGAGCCTTGCACTATCCTGTGACGCCGGAAAAGCGCCACGATTTCGCTGGATGATACCAACGACGGCCAGGCTCAGGATGAGGGCGAAATTGACGGCCAGAAGCCGGAGCACGAGCGAGCGTCCCCTGGCGAAGTAGAGCTGGCGGTTGTTGCTCAACTCCCCGTTGCCGAGAAACAGCGCGAGCTTCCTCGCGTAGAGCCGCACCGCGTCCACCGGGTCGGTAGCGAGATAACGGACACCTTCCTTGAACCAGTAGTTCGAGACTTGCGAGGGTCTGAGTTCGCGGCCCGCCGCGCGTTCGGCGATCGCGCGGGTGTCGTCGAAGCCGCCCCACCAATCGGCGCGTGTACCGGGCACCACAGCCCTGACGCCGTTGGACTCCGGATTGTTGCCGATGAAGAAGTTGACCCCACCCTGCGACGCGATCGCCACGAAGTCCTTTCCCACAACCGCGTTGCGGATTGTCACCGGTGCAACGACCGCCGCGCAGGCCAGGACCACGAACAACAGCGACCGGCGGCGCTCCATCGTGGTGGATGTCACCCCTCTCCGCCAGATCCAGAAGAGAAGAAAGGGGATCACGACGAGAATGTTCGGTCTCGCAATGGCAGACAACCCGAGCACGGCTCCGGCCCCCCACCACAGAGTTGATCTCTGTCTCCGGCCGGCCTCAATAATAAGCAGAACCGCGCACAAATCGAGAAACACGATGAGAACGGGAATGAGGAGCTCACCCTCGAAGTGAGTCAGGGGCCAGTAGCCCGCATAGAGCACAAACGCAATCCACGCCGCCGTCCCGCCGAAAAGAAGCGAGGTCAAACGATAGATCAGCACCGCGCTCAGCGCGCCGATAAGGATCTGCACCAGACGAATCAGATAGTAATCATGTCCCCCAACCTTGTAGACGGCCGCGACGAAATATGCGTAGAGTGGAGCTCGGAAGAATGGCTGTCGTTGAATATCAGCCGTTCGCCCGATCCATTCGCCGGATGCAATCGCGCTCGCCCAGTCGTCGTGGTATTTCGAGTCGAGCGTGGGATGCGCGAAATCCGGCCACGAAGAACGCTCCTGTAGGTAAGCCAACTTGATACCAAAGGCAAGGGCAAAAAGCACAACATAGGTGACTACACTGATTTTAGGCATGGATCAATGTGCCGCGCACAACGTCTGGATCTCAGGGTTTTTGGAGCACAAACACCATTACGCAGCGAAAACTTGAAAGAAAGCTCAGAGAATTGACAACACGCTCATAAAGATACCCACAAACATAGAGCGGTGCCAGCTTCCTCAAATACTCGGGACGCCCCTCCCACGTTTCAATATCCAGAGGTCTTAACCCTGCACCGGTCGCATATTTCTTGACCGCTCTCGGCGTATTGCATCTATATAGTGTCGGAAATGTATCGTGCTCTTCCCTTCCACGCATCCTGTTGACAAAAGCATGAAAAGCATGTGGCGTGATTCGCGCGATGGTGGCGACATAGTGCAACTTATTTGGAGTTTTTGAAACAAAGAACCCTCCGGGTTTGAGAACTCTGTTTATCTCCTTGAAGCACACTGCTGGATCTTCAATATGCTCCAGAACACTGTTGGCGAATACGAGATCAAAACTGTTGTCCTCATGAGGAATGGTGCCACTGGGGAGAGGTAACAGCCTGGCGTCATCGAGATAGGGATTGTCCAATACAGCGCTATCAGGGTCGACTCCGAAAGTCCCTCGCGCCTTTCCCTTGAAGTTCATTTCCTCGAGCGCACCTCGACCCGCGCCGTAATCCAGCAACACGAAACCAGGCTCTATTTTATCCAAAAGCAGCGACTTGAACCGCTTGTTGTCCCAGTTGCGTTCATACCCTGGATACCAGGTCCTGTCCATCCACTCTGTAATCGCGGACATGACGAACTCTCCTTCTAATTGCCTGCAACGAAGCGTGGCACCCGTATGTATATCATACCAGTGACAGCAGTACCAGAAAACACGATCCAGTCGAGCGCACGGGTAATCGAGGGTCCGTCCCGGGAGGTTGGACTTCCTCTGGTACAGTGGACACCTCACCGGGTATAGTCGATCCCAATCAGGCGATAATCAGCTTGCACGACTTCAAAGATAACTCTAACATTATGACTTACGCACGACGGGGTGGGTCATGAAACAAGTATTGCAGAGCCTCAAAACTGGAAAGATCGAGCTGATCGACGCCCCCGTTCCTCGGGTTGAACCGGGGCGGCTGTTGATCCGGACGCGTGCCAGCGTCATTTCGACCGGCACCGAGCGGATGCTGTTGGAGTTCGGCAAGGCGAACCTGATCAACAAGGCCCGGCAACAACCGGGCAAAGTCAGGATGGTTCTCGACAAGATCAAGACCGACGGGTTGTTGCCGACGCTGGATGCCGTGCGAAGCAAGCTGGATGAGCCGCTGGCAATGGGTTACAGCAACTGCGGCGTCGTGCTGGAAACCGGCGATAACTCGGGCGGCTTCTCGGCCGGTGACCGCGTGGTCTCGAACGGTCACCACGCAGAAGTCGTCTCGGTACCGGTAAACCTCTGCGCGAAAATCCCGGATGGCGTGAGCGACGAAACAGCCGCATTTACCGTCGTGGGCTCGATTGCCCTCGAGGGCATCCGCCTCGCGCAACCGACGCTTGGCGAGACCTTCGTCGTCACCGGTCTGGGCCTCATCGGCCTGCTGACCGTTCAGATCCTGAAGGCGAATGGATGCCGCGTCATTGGCATCGATATGAAGGAGCAAAACCTCGAGCTGGCGCGGAGGTTTGGTGCAAATACCGTCGATCTGTCAAAGGACGACGATCCGGTCGACGCCGCCATGACCATCTCGCATGGTCGTGGTGTCGATGGCGTCATCATCACCGCGGTTACACCGAGCAGCGAACCCGTCCACCAGGCTGCACTCATGTCGCGCAAGCGGGGCCGGATCGTACTCGTCGGTGTCACCGGTCTGGACCTCGCCCGTGAGGACTTCTACAAGAAAGAGCTCTCCTTTCAGGTATCGTGCTCGTACGGCCCGGGACGATACGACAAGGCATACGAAGAAAAGGGTATGGACTATCCGTTTGGCCTGGTCCGCTGGACCGAACAGCGCAACTTCGAGGCGGTATTGGACATGATGGCGGAGGGTCGTCTGGCGGTCGAGCCGCTGATCTCGCATCGTTTTGCGCTGCAGGATGCGGAAGACGCCTACGGGACGCTGGAGAAGGACCCATCGGCCATGGGCATACTCCTCGAGTATCCAAAGACCGAGACGGACCGGGAACTATTGCAGAAGAGAACGGTCTGGCTTGCCTCTCCCGAGACAACCCCAACGAGCGAACCATCGGAACCCGTTGTCGGGTTTATCGGCTCCGGCAACTACGCCACACGGGTACTGATACCCGCATTCCGTGCCACCGGGGTTCGATTGGAGTCGGTCGCTTCGAGCGGTGGCACGAGCGGCGTCAACACCGGACGCAAGTTCGGGTTTCGGCGAACGACAACGTCGGTCGAGGAGTTGATTGCCGACGACACAATCAACACGGTGGTGATCGCGAGTTTGCACAACCAGCACGCGATGTATGCGAGCGATGCACTCCGCGCGGGCAAGCATGTCTTTGTCGAAAAACCACTGGCGATAACCCGGAAAGATCTCTCTGCGATCGAGGACGCCTATTCATCGAGCCGTACGCAGAACGTTCCCCCGATCCTCGCTGTGGGTTTCAACCGCCGGTTTGCCCCTCACACGCAACGAATCAAGCGGTTGCTAGCAAGAATCGGAGAGCCAAAGTCCTTCGTGATGACCGTCAACGCCGGTGAAGTACCCGCCGATCATTGGACGCAGGATCCTTCGGTGGGCGGAGGTCGAATCATCGGGGAAGGCTGCCACTTCATCGATTTACTGCGCTTTCTGGCCGGTCATCCGATTGCGTCCGTCCACACGGTGGGTCTCGGCAAGACGGCCTCGCCGGTCCTGCCGGACAATGTGAGTTTTACACTAGCATTCGAGGATGGCTCGATAGGCACGGTTCACTACCTCGCCAACGGTCACAAATCGTTTCCGAAGGAACGCCTCGAGGTCTTCTGCGGCGGGCGGATACTACAGCTCGACAACTTCCGCAGGCTGACCGGGTACGGGTGGCCGGGTCTCAAGAAGATGAATCTGATGAAGCAGGACAAGGGTCAGGCCCAGTGCGTCGCCGCTTTCGTGGCCGCTGTTCGCGAAGGCGGGGCGTCGCCGACGCCGTTCAAGGAAATGGTCGAAGTGACCGATGCGAGCTTTCAAGTTGCCGAGGCTGCTGCCCGTTGAGCGTTTTCCGTTACTTCCACACGATTCGCTATCTCCGCCCCGTTCAGATCTACGGTCGTCTGCTTTCCATACTGCCCGCGCCCGCGCCCGGGTTGTCCGCACCGCCATCCACCCGTGATCCCCGCGCCGGCTGGCAACCCTGCGCCCGGCGAGAGCCGAGCCTCATCGGTCCGACCCGTTTTCGTTTTCTCAATGCGGAAAGGAATGTATCGGGCTGGAACCCTCCGGATGCGGAGAAGCTCTGGGTCTACAATCTGCATTATTTCGATGACCTCAACGCCAGCGGGCCGGATGAACGAGACGACTGGCATCGTGAGCTGCTCGAGAGATGGGTGGCCGAGAATCCACCGAGCGCGGGTGTGGGTTGGGAACCGTACCCGACGTCGCTCCGCATAGTGAACTGGGTGAAGTGGTCTTTGTCGGGACACAGGCTCTCGGACTCAATGGTGCACAGCCTTGCCGTCCAGTGCAGGCACCTGGCGAGGCGCGTGGAATCGCACCTGCTGGGCAATCATGTTTTCGCCAATGCCAAGGCGCTGCTCTTCGGTGGCTTGTTTTTCGAAGGTGAAGAGGCCGCCCGGTGGCGCCGGAAAGGCGAGTCGCTTCTGATGCGTGAAACCATCGAGCAGGTCCTGCCCGATGGCGGTCATTTCGAGCGCAGCCCGATGTACCATTCGATCGTCCTCGAGGATATGCTCGACTGCATCAATGTGATGCAGACGTACGGGGTCGGCGACAGGGCGCTCCGCGAGCGCATGTTTCATGCGGCATCTTCGATGGTCGGTTTCCTTCGCGACATTCTCCACGACGACGGTGAACTGCCGTTCTTCAACGACACGGCACTCGGAGTATCGTCGTCCTCCACCGAGCTGACGGCGTACGCAGACCGGCTCGGTGTCACCGCGCCACCACCGCCGTCGACACGTATCGTGGCGAAACCGGATTTCGGCTTGTGGGTTTTGAGCGGCGACAGCGTGCGGATGATCGTCGATGCCGGACGGATTGGTCCGGATTACCTCCCTGGGCACGCGCACTGCGACACGTTGAGCTACGAGATGTCGATCAACGGCAGGCGTTTTGTCGTCAACTCGGGTGTCTTCACGTACCAGGGTGCCGAGCGGTCATGGTTTCGCTCGACAGCGGCCCACAACACCGTGCGGATCGATGGCGAGGAACAACACGAGATATGGTCTGCATTTCGGGTCGCGCGACGTGGTTACCCTGTCGAGATCGGCACGGATGATTCCGGCGAACGCTTAAGCCTTACGGCGGCGCACACCGGCTATCGACGCTTGCCGGGCGGACCGCTGCATCGGCGAACGATCGGCTACGCAAATCATGTATGGTCTGTCGATGACCGGGTCGAGGGCGCTGGGGCGCATCGCGCCGAAAGCTACATCCATCTCCATCCGGATGTCGAAGTGGCCCAAATGGACGAGCGATCCATTCAATGCCGCCTCGGCGACATCGTGATGACGATCCACGCCACGGACTGCGACAAGATGACCATCGAGGACGGGTTCTATTCTCCGGAGTTCGGGCTCAAACTCGAGAACCGTGTCGTCCTGGTGACGAAGGAGGGCCCGCTTCCGTTTTCGTTTGGATACCGGTTCGAGCACTCCCGCGGCTAGTCAGGCATCCTCTCATGTGAAACACACCATGGTGCAGCGCTGGGAACGGTTCGACCTTCTTCTTCTGTCTCGAGTGGGCCATCGCCGGGCGACCTCGTGATCAGATATTCACGACGAGCGCCGCGGTAAAGATCATGTCGAGCGCTTCGAGTGGGACCAGGACCTTGTCGCCGGTATCCGTTCCACTGGGATCGAACAACGGAACTTCCGTCAGAGCCGGATCATTTCGCCACTGCAGCGTCAGCGCCGGTTTGAACGCGAGCTTCGAGCTGATCGATATCGGCAGGCCGAAGTTGGCGATGACCCGGACATCGTCTGTGTTGTCGAGGTTCCAGTCCGCCGTGAGCGTGCTCGTGAACTGCGTCGACTCGGTCAGCTGATCGAAATAGTCGTAACCCAGTCGAACACCACCAAACCTCGAAGCCGTGAACGGATTCGAGACAACCTCTTCCTCAAACGTATAGGTCACGCTGTAGTTTGTTTTGAAGCGTCGTTTGTCGCTATCCGCCCAGATATTGCCGGCTCCCAAAGCCAGCAAAAAACGGCTATCGAGACCGGCAAACGGGTTTCTCAACCAATCGGCCCCGCTAAACACATCGAAACGCTTCGTTATGTTGTAGTCGTAGCGTCCCCGGGCGTAGTAGTTCTCTGCCGTTTTCTCGCGCCGTTCCGTCTCGTCCACCCAGAAGTCGTCCAGCGTGCCCACTGCCGTACGGGTCTTTAGCGCGGCGTCCGTGCGCACCGCGCCGCCATCGAACTTGAGTTCAGCACGCTCGTAGACCCGACGCAGCGTGGCGACCAGACCAAACGTGCTGGACTCCGAGTTACCCGTTGTGACAACGGAGCTAAGCTCGGTTGTAAAAAACCATCGGTACTTGTTCTCTTCATCTTGAGCCCACACGTCGGGACTCGAGGCAACTGCGATAATCGAGAACAAGAAAACGCTGCAGACGACCATCTTCAAACGCATGTCTACCCTCCGGATCGGTTTTGAATAATATCAGGGTGGCGTTGGGCACTCGCCCCCACACGGTTCGGGCAAACCTAGCACGATCCCGCTCA
>CBDVBZ010000007.1:0-49197 GCA_965372355.1 uncultured bacterium
GGTCATATCTGTGTATTTCTGCCATATACTATGTATATTATAGAAATATACATTTATCAACCCCTGGAACAGCAGATCAACCTTAACCCATTGTTGTTACGGTGGTTGTGCTTTTTGTCCGGCGCCCGGCGGCCGTGTCGCGGGCACCCCTGTCCTGGGAGGCCCGAGCCTACTCGCGGAAGACGAAGCTGTAGACGTCCCGCTCGGCGCCCTTGAGTCTCAGGGTCTTGGATTCGCGGTAGAACGTTACCAGTTCGATTTTGCCGGGATCACTTGCGATCAAATCGGCGAGCGCATCCAGCTCGTCGAGCTCCTGGGGGGTTAGATCCTCGTACTTCTTTTCCTTGATGACCGCGTTCTCGTCCGGTGTCGGCGGGTCTTCACCCGCGACGTCATGATTGAGCAGGTTGAAGAAGTCCATCAGTAGCTGCTGTCGGATGTGCGAGCGTCCGTCCAGCGGCCACTCCTTGTATTGATCGGGGTTGAAGTTCTTGTCCTTCCGCATCTTCTTCCATGCCTCGAACGCGTACTCGAAGTACTTCTCTGGCAGATGGAATCCCACCTTGATACCACTGCTCGCGAAAAGAAAGGTGTTGTTTGCATCGAGCAGGCGCCACCGCTTCTCCTCTTCATTCCAGTACTCGCAGATCCAGTGCTCGATGTGGTGATTGACATCAATCTGTTCTTGCGTGATTCGGTTCATGGCCTGTTTCCACGCGGCGGGGTCCTGCTCGAGGAGCTCTTGTTCGACGCCCTTCGCACGCGACACATCTTCCCAGAAACTGACGGCCACGTCTGTGTTGACGCGTACGTTCTTGAAATATCCCGCCCGGATTCTCGCGGGAATCCTCGTATAACGAAGCATCCCGGCAAGCAGATACGACTCCAGCATGCACCCTCCGATGATCCGTTGCTCGACCGGTCTGTCGGCGTAGAGCGTGTTCGGTGGGCGGTTTTTCAAAGCCAAGAGGATATCGAACATCCTGGGTGGCCACACCCGGTCCATCTTATCCCACGCGTCGCGCGGCACACCGAAATATGGCAGGAGATCGTGATGGACTGTTTGTCGCCTGGCGACTTCACAGATAACGATCGGATCGTCCGGGAGTTCCTCCAGCATCTGCCACTGCTCTCCCGGATCGGTGAATCTGCTGAACGATGCGTAGTGATAAGGGTCCGCTGCATCGTCTTCCGTCTTCGGGGAACACCCCAGGCCAACCAACAAAACGGCCAGTATTGCCATTAAGATCGTTTTCACGTTTTGACCTCCGTCGCACAACTGATGCCGGCGCCTCCCGCGGTCGGGCGGCACCGAGGCGGTTTTGACAAGGATACACCACACCCGTCTCATAAACCAGCGCCTCGGCCACGATTGTCATTGCGCAGTTCATCAGCGGTGAACGGGCCGGAGTGGGCAGCACCACCCCGGTGCCGCATAAGCAGCACCACCAGAACAACACACAGAAGGAGGATTGCGGTGACACGAACTCGGTGTCTCATCGTGTCCCCTTTGGGTTCTCGACGCGTGCGGGCGGACAGACTGCGAGTACCAGATTGACACGTCGCGCCCGCCCGGGCCACTGTAGAAGGCATGACGGATAAAGAATGCGTCGAATTTCTGCAGTGGGCTTTACCGAAGATGCGGATGCGCTGGCCCGGCTTCCGCAAGGTACGCGGACAGGTGTGCAAGCGGATCTCGCGGCGGATCGATGCGTTGGATCTCGCAAAGGTCGCCGACTACCAGACCTACCTCGTAGCAAATCCAGACGAATGGGCCACACTCGCCTCGCTCTGCCGGGTCACGATCTCGCGCTTCTACCGGGATCGCGGTGTCTTCGACCATATCGGTACCGTCGTCCTGCCGCGTCTGGCCGAACGCGCACCCGCCGACATCCGGTGCTGGAGTGCCGGATGCGCCTCCGGCGAGGAAGCCTACACCATGCAGATTTTGTGGAGGCTTCGGTCGGGTCTGGCTTTGCCTGAAAAAACACTACACGTACTGGGGACGGACTCCGAGCCGCACATGCTCGAGCGGGCGCGCAAAGCCGAGTATCCTTCGAGCGCCCTCGAGGATCTCCCGCCCAAGCTTGCCGCGGTGGCATTCGAGCGTACGAACAATACGTTTCTGCTCAGAGAACGTTTTAGAGAAGACGTGGTTTTCGAGGAGCGCGACATACGCCAGTCGATGCCTGAGGGGTCTTTTGACATCATTCTGTGCAGAAATCTCGCCTTCACGTATTTCGAGGAGGCGCTGCAACTCGAGATTCTCTCTCAGATGCTGAAGCGTCTCCGCGACGGCGGGGTCCTCGCCATTGGTGTGCACGAGTCGTTGCCCGAAGTGGATTTCAACCTCACGCCTACGGTGCCTGCAGTCTACAAACTGACCCGGGCTTGACCGAACGCGTCTCGGTGACCCAATGAGTGGTTCGGGTTAGGTACTCTGAACTTCCTATTACGTGCGATTTCCGGCGGATATCGTTGCACCAGTCACCGCCGGGGCAACGGCTCTTTCGGCAGCAGGCTCTCGAACCGTGCCGATGCCATACAACTTATTTATAATACCGGGTTACCCGGGCTTGGGTTCGTCCGGAGGGCCCGAAACGGTGTCGTCATGCGTCTCGTCCGGAGCACCGACGATCTCGCGCTCGCCGATTTCGAGGTACTCGCCCCTGTGCATTTCCTTCCACTCCTCAGCCGGCACGCGGCCGTTCAACCAGACCGTGCTCATCGGGTACTCGTTCGGCATAAAGAGCACGTAGAATAAATGCCAGATGATGATGGCAGCCACGGCGAGTATCGCTTCGTAGTAATGGATCACTTCGGCGACCCGCACGACCCACGCGGGCAGCTGATTCGTCGCCAGTGTTGGAAACCACAGCACGAATCCCGTCAACACCATCACCAAAGTCCCCCACACCACCGCCCAGTATTCGGCTTTCTGTGTATAGTCGAACATGCCAAACGCTGGGCGTTCCTTTCGAAGACCGAAATGGAACGCCATGTTCTGAAGCGCCTGGGCAAAATCGGACATCCTCGGAGAAATGCCGTTCAGTGCCCAGCGCCCACGACGTGTGATGACTGCAAAGACCGCATGGGAAAGAAACACAGCCGTCATCACCAGGGCCAGAACGCGGTGAAGATTCGCGCGAAACGCCTCATTCCCACCCAACCCAATCAATTTCACCCACCAGGCCTCCGGATAACGCAGCGCAAAACCCGTGATGGCCAGACCCAAAAAACTCAGGAGAAGAAACAAGTGCTGAATTCTCTCGGGGCGTTGCCACCGGACTACATACGGCACGCGCCGTCGTTTGCGAATGTGTTTTGCCAACTCGTACCGGACCACGACCAGGTTGTGAAGCGCCATCCCACCGAGCACGATGGCGATCACCCAGAGGTACACCAGCCGCACCCATCCGTGATAACCACGGGCCTCCAGAGCCCCAGCGTGGGTATAGCTCTGGGCAAACGTCGGATTCGAGCCCTCGTGGCAGCGGCCGCAGGTCTCGGTGACGTTGGCGAGGTGAATCGACGACTCGGGATCCAGTCGACTTCGGATCTCGTGCGCGTTGTGACAGTCCGTGCAGTTGGCCACGAGCCGGCTTCCTCGATCGATCGCCCATCCGTGATAGCTGTCGAGGAAGCTTTCGACAACACCGCCGGTGAGACCGTACTTGGAGACGAGCGTCGGGTCTGTGTGGCAGTCACCGCAGAGGTCGCGCGCACGGTGCTCGGCGCTCACCCGCGCCCTCGGGTCGTCGTGCCTGTGGATCAAATGCTCCTCGTGGCAGGTCGTGCACGTCGGTGAGTCCTCGATGCCCATGGCCAGGGCCTTGCCGTGAACCGAATCCCGGTACTCACGCGCAATCGCGCCGTGACAACCCCCGCACGTTTCCGCCAGTCGAAAACGGTTGATCGACGACCCGGGATCCTGAGCGGTTTGGAGATCGTGCGTACCGTGACAGTCGGTACACACCGCCGTGTGTTCACCCTTCTGCCACCCAATGCCGTGAACCGATTCCAGATAATTCGGCAGACTGATCGGCAGTCTGACATAGTCGCTCGTCACGATCGCGTCGGCGCCGTGACACCCTCCGCACATGTGGGGTATTCTGTGATTGCTGATCGGCGATGTTGTATCCGCCGCGGCGAGGACGTGATGGCCATCGTGACAGTCCGCGCACGTGGCAGCCTCTTTGTCACCCCGCAGCCGTCCGAGCCGGTGCACGCTGCCGCGGTATTGCTCTTCGATGCTGTTGTGGCACGCTCCACAGCCGGCATCGAACTCCGTGATCTCTTCTTCATCTTTGTGCGTACTGTGGCACGACAGGCAGTTCATCACATGCACAGCGAAAAGCTCTTCGTGAACCGAACCTTCGAACTCTTGCATCTCTTTGTCATGGCAACTCGCACAGGCCTCTGCCACGCGCTTCGAGAGGTGAGGCTTGTGAGTGCTGTGGACGTCGTGACAGGACGCACAGTTGATAACGTCGGTCAGGTCTTCCCCGAGCTGCATGTGCCCACCCCTCTTCACATCGGCCATGGCACCCCCGTGGCACGCCTCGCACATCGCGTTCACGGCACCCGCCGAGGGCGGCAGACCCAACCCGTGCGACAGATGGCAGGACACACACCCGGGACTATCCTTGCCCGCCATCGCGGCCTCGGCATGAACACCGGCATCGTACGAAGCCGCTTCACGGGTGTGGCACCGGACGCACGCGTCCTCTGCCGTGCGCGCATCCAGTCCGCGAATCGCATGCGCGTTGCCGTCCACACCGTGACACCCGGCGCAGTCAGGCGCCCGCATGTTGCCTCTTAAACGCGCGCGGCCGTGAAAACCCTCGGCGAAGCTCTCCGGGGTGCCCTCATGACACTCACCGCAGTCCACAGAAACGTATTTATCGAAGTGGGGAATGTCCTCGTAGTCACCCGGACCGGTGTGACAGTCAATACAATCCAGATCTCCGTGTATGCTCGCTTTGAACAGATCGGCCAGCACACCCATGCTGCGTCCGTCGTCCGAAACGAAATCCGCGTCGTCGTGACAATCCAGACAGGTCTCGGTCTCCGTCTGCGCCCGGGCGGGCACGGCGGGCCAAGCGATCGGCAGGACCGTCACCGTCGCAAGGATGCAAACAAACGCCACGTGCAAGAACTGTCTTTTCAATGCTGCCTCGCTCCCTTCGTACGGTTTCCTGATGGTCGACCGGTTGCCACTGGGTCATGAGTATAACCGAGAACTCAAAGGGGTTCCTTGACGCGCGTCAAGATCCACAATCTTTTTTTGGAGTGTGTGGCTTGAGGAAGGCCCTACCAGGAAGGCTGCGGGCGGGCGGAAAATGGCCAGGACATTCCCACGTCCTGTCCACGGTATCAGGCGAGAAACGGTAGCCCGGCGCCGCGGCACGCACCGCGGCGATAGCCCTGTGGAAAAAGCTCGCGCAGCTCGGCGAGGGTCTCCCCAAGAACCCGGCAAACCTCGTAGACCGTCGGGGTCTCTTTGTTCTCGAGGTAGCAGTCCCTGAGGTGGCCGATACCGTCCCAGTGCCTGTCGCTGATCACACAGACCGTGTTACACCTTCTCTTTAAGCCCTCACAGACATCTGAATCTGCGAACTTCATGTGACATAACCCAAATAAGCAGCCACTATACATCTCTTTGGGAGCATGATAAGTTAAATAGTGACCAGAACGGTTGCAGAACCACCATCACAGTCGCTGACAACGCGGGTAGCGAGAAACGATCCCTAAAATGCCAAAAGATTCTCCCCACCATAAAGGAAGGCCTGCCAACCTGACTCTAGGAGATGGTTCTCGGGTCGGGGTCATCGGCGGCGGCCCAGCAGGTTCTTTTTTCAGCTACTTCTGTTTGGACATGGCAAGAAGAGTCGGGATGGACATACAGCTGGATTTGTATGAACCCAGAAACTTCTCTCTCCCCGCCCCTCACGGCTGCAATATGTGTGGTGGAGTGGTATCAGAGTCGCTGGTACAGATGCTTGCCACTGAGGGTATCAACATACCTGCCACGGTGGTACAGAGGGGAATCGATTCTTATATGCTACACATGGATGTCGGCAACGTTCGAATTGACCCCCCCATGCAGGAAACGAGGATAGCTGCGGTGCACCGTGGCCTCGGACCCCGCTCCCTTAAGGAAGTAAAATGGGGTAGCTTCGATGGCTATCTGCAAAACCTGGCTGTTGAAAAAGGCGCCACGCTAGTACATGACGTTGTGAAAGACATGGATTGGAGCGACGGTCAACCTCAGCTCAAGACCAAGAACGGACTATCCGCAATTTATGATCTTCTGGTCGTAGCGGTGGGAGTCAACAGTTCGATTCTCAAGATCTTTCAACAGTCCGATTTTGGCTACAAGCCCCCAGTCACCGCAAGGACGGCTATCTTCGAGTATTTCCTGGGGGAAGAAACTGTAGGAAAAGTCGTCGGCGACTCGATGCACGTATTTCTACTCAACCTGCCTCGCCTCGAATTCGCCGCCATTATCCCAAAAGGCGACTACGTAACTGTGTGCATGTTGGGCGAAGATATCGACAACAAGTTGGTGGAATCATTTTTGAACTCTCCCGAGGTCAAAGCGTGCTTACCACCCGAGTTGCTCTCGAACCAACACTCCTGTAACTGTAAACCTCGCATCAATATCCAAGGTGCACTCCAGCCATTTGCCGACCGGATTCTCTTCGTCGGCGATTGTGGCGTGACGAGGTTGTATAAAGACGGAATCGGTGCTGCCTATCGAACCGGAAAGGCCGCCGCCACAGCTGCTGTTTTTCAAGGTATATCTGCCGAGAGCTTCAAACAACACTTCTGGCCCGTGTGCCAATCGATCCGCAGAGACAACTCGTATGGCAGGCTAACCTTCGCTCTTACACGCGAGATTCAGAAATTTCGGTTTGCCCGCCGCGCTATGCTCAATGTGATCGCCAGCGAGCAGCGCAACCGGCACCGCAGCCAGCACATGAGTAGAGCGATGTGGGATATTTTTACCGGCAGTGCTCCGTACAAGGACATTCTGCTGCGCATGGTTCATCCCGTTCAAGTGATTCGCCTTTTCTGGAATCTTGCGCTTTCGGTTCTGCCGCTTCGAAAGAAATAGGGGAGGCGCACATTGGCTACAGGAGATCGCAAAACTTCCCGAGCATGCTTCCATCGTCGCGACTCACATCAGGCCGAAATACCAAGAGAAAGTCATCGAGGAGCTGAAGTCCCTCGAGCTGAAACAACTGGATATCGGCACCAGTAGTAAGGAATACGTATTCTGACGACGCATACGAGAGAAATGAACGCCCCCCCGGTGAGAAGTACCGGGATACTATCCGATTTCAGGTCTTTCTTCCTTCACAAACCGGCTATCCGAACGCTTGTCGAGTTCACGACCGAGTCGGATAGAAGAGATTACAACGACCGGATTCTGCAGCGGCTTGACATCGATGTCGCTGAGTACGCGATACTCAATATCCACAAGATCGGGATCGAGGCACCCGTTCTGTACGTGTTTGAAGAGATGCAGAAGTGGGATGGCGACTCGACATGCTGGCCGAACCATCTTGCGGAAGTCGAACGGGTAGAGGACCGTCTCGAACATATCGGAATTTTCCTTTTCGGGGACAAAAAATACCCTTTTGGCCTCAAGCGAGGATTCTTAGGTCTCGAGTACATTCCCCTCTTCAACCTGAACCTCGTGAGGACCCAAAACCTCCCGGACCCCTCAGGTATTGATAACGCCCGGTTTCTGCTGTTCGAGAGCAGCGGCGGTTATCCGATCGGACATTTCATCATGTATGTTCGCTCGTCCATAGCGACGCAGGGAGAGAAAGAATCCGCGCAGGTGTTCAGCGTTGTAGGGTTCAATTTCTACGGAGACGAGAAGCGGTCGAATATCGGGATAGTCAACAGGGTCTGGGAATCGATTCACAACAGGGTCACTTCGAACATTTTGAACAGATTTAAGCAGCTTTGCGAGTGGAAGTTCCACAGAGTCCGGGACGGCCTGAAACAGGGAACATACGACAAATCCGCTCACGGTAGCGGAACGTAAGCGCCGGTTTCGACCGATCGTGCATTGGTCCACCGAATTCATAACGCTCTCTAGAAACCGGGGCGGTTCGCCCGCCAACGCATCAATCCCCAAAACTGTTCGTCACCAGCGGTGTGTTGCCGCCGGGAGACACGTGACAGGCGACGCAATTGTAACGAGCGCCCACGATCTCGTCCTGCACATCCTTGGGGGCGTTGCGCAGATCGACGTAGTGGCTACGGGGTATCGGCGTCGGTTCGCCAGGGATTTTCTCCTCCTCGACGTGGCAATCCGCGCACTGGTTTTCCGCGAGCGTAATCGGAAGAAACTCGCCGACACCGTGGGGAATTACGGGCGGCTCATCCGGCGATCCACGTGGGGGCAGCGGGAGGTCACCCGGCTCGCTCACATTCTTCTGGGTGACTTCGGGAGCAGGAGTGTCGAAGATGCTCGCTTTACTGAGACCGATCTCCGTGTCCGGAATCCCCTTGGACTGCTCCCCGGGGGCAAGCATCCCCATCAGGAGGAGTGACGCGAGCACAAACACTGCCAACATTGCACGTTTCATGGTCTTCATTCCTCTCAGGCATCCTTGTAGACTTTTACCGCACACTTCTTGAAATCGATTTCCTTCGAAATGGGACATGTCGCATCGAGCGTGACCTTGTTGATAAAGACTCCCTCGTCGAACCACGGCACGAACACCATTCCTTTGGGCATATGGTCACGTCCCTGCGGCTCGACCCGTGCCCTGATCTTTCCCCGCCTCGACTCGACCCAGGCAAGATCGCCGGCGGCCAGACTACGAGCATCGGCATCCGCAGGGTGCATATAGATCTTCGCAAACGGCATCGCCTTGTGCAGCGACGGTACGCGACGCGTCATCGTTCCGGAGTGCCAGTGCTCTAGCACGCGGCCGGTACCAAGCCACATATCATACTCGGCGTCTGGGCTCTCCGCAGGGGCGGCATACGGACGGAAGAAGATCTTGGCTTTGCCAGCGAGCGAGGCTTTGTCCTTGGTGGTGACACCATTCAGATCCCCGCCAGGCAGGGCTTTCAGGGCAGGACCGTAGAACTCGAACGGACCGTTCTTGACATAGGAGTCGTGCTCGGCATTGAAACGCCAGCGAGTCTCCTTGCCGTCGATCACCGGCCAGCGCAGCCCTCGCACATCGTCTCTATAATAGGTGTCGAAGTCCGCCAGGTCGTGGGCATGACCGCGCCCAAAAGCCGTGTACTCATCGAAGAGCGCCTTCTCCGGAAACCACTCGATACCGGCGCGGGTTGCCGTGTGGTTGTCGTGATCGCGGGCCACCGGATCCGGCCAGGCCACGGCGACGTTGTCCGGTGTTGCGAACAACACCTCGTAGAGCGTCGTGTCACCCGAATACCCCATGCCCGTGGCTTCGCCAAGCACATCGGGCAGCATCCCGTCGTCGAATCCATCGGCCTTAAGACCCGGGATCTTCTGAGCACCCCACACGTCTTTGAGCCGAAACCGTTTCGAGAACTCCAACATCTGCCACACATCCGAACGGGCATCCCCCGGCGGGCTCACCTGCTCGCGCCATACTTGTGTGCGCCGCTCAGAGTTGCCGTAGGCGCCCCACTTCTCGAAGATCATGGCCGATGGCAGGATCAAGTCGGCGACTTTGCAGGACAACGTCGGGTAGACATCGGAGATCACGATAAAATTGTCTTTCTCCCGCGCCGCGTGAATCCAGTGGTTCGCATTTGCGGTCGACTGAAACGGATTGGTGACCTGGACCCACAACCACCCGAGGCTGCCGTCTTCGAGATCGCGCATCATCTTTGTGATGTGACTGCCGACCTTTGGATTGAGCGCCTTTGCGGGGAGCTTCCATAGCTTCTCACTTCGTGCGCGGTGCTTTGGGTTAGCCACCACCATATCCGCGGGCAGGCGGTGCGAAAAAGTGCCCACCTCGCGCGCGGTTCCACAGGCCGATGGCTGGCCCGTCAGCGAGAACGCGCCGCTGCCGGGTTTTGCCTGTTTGCCCATGAGCAGATGAACCATGTACGCCTGCTCGTTTACCCACGTGCCGCGGACGTGCTGGTTGAAACCCATGGTCCAGAACGACACGACCTTGCGACCGGGATCGGCGTAGTAGTCGGCGAGCCCGCGCAGTTTGTCTTTGAAAGCATCCAGAGGTTCGTCGGGGTCGCCCTTGGCCAATTCGGCAACGAAGTCGAGGGTGTACGGTTCGAGCGCCTCCTCGAACTGTTCGAATGAGATCGTCCAGTGCGCGCCCGCCTTACCCGTGTTCTTCTGAGCGACGTCACCATTCGTGTCACGACGCTGCGCGATCGCCTCTTCTTTACTCAGCGCCACTTCGCGCTCACGCAACTGTGTGTCTTTTTCGGCGTCGTAGGCAAATTCGTCGGTACCGCGCATACCGTAGCCAATGTCATACGGGCCCGTGGCGAAGATGCAGTGTTTCTCGACGAACTCTTTGTCCATAACATCGCGCTTTACGATCTCGCGGGCGATGTAGTTCCAGATTGCGAGGTCGGTGTTTGGCTTGAAGATGATCTCCGTATCGGCCATCTCGCTCGTGCGATTTGAGAATGTTGAGAGGTTGACGACGCGATACGATGATGTCTTCAAACGCTTGTCGACGACGCGCGCCCAGAGCATGGGGTGCATCTCCGCCATGTTCGCTCCCCAGGTCACGATGGTGTCGGTGAGCTCGATGTCGTCGTAACACCCGGAGGGCTCGTCGATGCCAAATACCTGGATGAATGCCGCGACCGCCGATGCCATGCACTGGCGGGCGTTGGGATCAATATTGTTGCTGCGCCAACCGGCCTTTAACAGCTTGACCGCCGCGTACCCCTCCTGAATCGTGTACTGGCCGGAGCCCATGATGCCGACACCCGTCGGACCCAGCTTGCCGTACACACGCTTGAACTGCCGCTCCATCTCATCGAAGGCCCGCTCCCAGCTGACAGGCACAAAATCGCCCTTCTTGTCGAACTTCCCGTTCTTCACCCTCAGCAGCGGCTCGGTAAGACGATCCTCGCCATAAAGAATCTTGGCGTTGGCGTAGCCTTTGACACAGAGAATCCCACGATTCACGTCACAATCGGGGTCCCCCTTGACGGCAACCACTTTGCCATCCTTTGTAGCGATCTGGATGCCACATCCCACACCGCAGAACCTGCAGGCACCCTTGTCCCATCGCCAACCCGTCTCGGGATCCACGAGGGCGAGCAGCTCGTTGGGCAACGCGAGGCCTGCCGTGGTCGCGGTCGCGGCGGCGATGCTGGCCTTCAGAAAGTCTCGGCGTGTAACCGTCTTGTTCATCATAATAGCGGGGTCCTTTAGCTCGTGGTCTCATCCAACAAATCGTGATCGGGCCGACGACCCGGTTTGGTACCGTCACCCTGTTGCGCGATCCGTGCTGCCGGATCCGCAGGCTTGTCTCCAGCGTCACCGAAATAGTGGTAGACGAGTTCGGCGGACTTTACGTGCGGCAACCGTTGAACGTGCCGCAGGCCGTCCGCCTGTTCATCGAGTGTTTTTGTCTCGAGGACGACGACGATGCGGCCCTTTGAGCGGTCGGTCACATAGATGTCGATGCCCGAACACGGCTCGAGATCCCGGACGCACGCGTCGGTAGACGAGGGTTTGCAGATAACAAGAAGACCGGAGAGATGCATTGTTTAGATGGAGGTTCAGGGTTACCAGAGATTACGGCGGAGCATAGCAAAAGACCTGCTCGAAGAGAACCACAAATGTGGCGTGGATTTCACGAACCGCGGGCACGATCTCGAATCTGTCCGGAAACTGATGCATGTCCTTGACCGGCACGCAGAGCGTCCGCTAGTGTTTGCCGAACAGCATTCGTGACAGGTAAAAGTTATTACCACAAAGGAGTTTATGATGAACAAGGCCATTCTCCTGGGGCTTGCGTGTCTGATCGGTGCGACCGCCGTCTACGCGGATGAGAATTTCAAACCGACGGCACAGGTCCGGTACCGTTTCGAGAGCGGGGGCAGGGACTTCGACAAGACCACGGGCAGCCGCAACTTTAGTCTGCTCCGCTCCCGGCTTGGGATGACGTTTACCAAGGAAGATATGGAAGTGGTCGTCATGCTCCAGGACGCGCGCTTCATGGGCGAAGAGACGAGCACGCTCTTCGACGGCAATGCGGATAACTTCGACATGCGCGAGGGCTTTATGAAGATTAAACATTTTTACTTCAGCCCCCTCGATCTGAAGCTGGGCCGAATGAGGGTCAAATACGGGGAAGAACGGCTGATTGGCGCCGTGGAATGGAGCAATATCGGCCGGAGTTTCGATGGCGGCATCTTGACACTTCACAACCCGTCGATCTCAGTCGATATCTTTGTCTTTGCCCAGGTCGAGAGCCTGCTGGTTGGTGACCAGGGCGATCTGCACGTCGTGGGCTTCAACACGAAGTTCTGGGAAAAGGGAGCTCGCACGAACCAGGCCTACGTTATCGGCCAGGTGAAGGATCAGACGAACCAGCTCAACCGGTGGACCCTCGGCTACTACGTCAAGGGAAAGGTCGGAAACCTGGAGTACGCCTCCAACGGCGCCTACCAGACCGGCGTGATTACACCGGACACCCTCAAACAGGATGTCGAGGCGTACATGCTGACCGCCGATTTGTGGTACCGCTTCCCGACGGTGTCGGGCAAACCTGGGGTGTCGGTGGGTGTTGACTACCTGAGCGGTGACGACGACCTGACCGATACCCAGTACAAGGTGTTCGAAACGATGTACGCCACGAATCACAAGTTCTACGGATTCATGGATTACTTTCTCAATATACCGCTGAACACGTTTGGGAGGGGGCTCGTGGATACATACGCCCGCGCGCAGGTTCACCTGGGACCCGTACCGGTGCGTCTCGATGTACATCTCTTCAAGTCCGCGCAGGATTATATGATGCTGCGGCCGGCGGGCGGGACATCGAGGGACTTCGGCATAGAGGCCGATCTCACAATCAGACACAAGTACAACGAATTCCTGACCATCTGGGGCGGAGCATCGCTGTTCGATCCGGGAGAGATCTTCAAGGACAAGGGGGAGTTCGGCAGCGACAAAGACAAGAAGAGGTTCGGCAGCGACATGGCCACCTGGGCGTACATCATGTTGGTCGCGAACATCTAACCCCCCGGCCCCTCAACATCCGGTATGACGGATCGCGAGTGCGTAGGATTCTTGCTCAAAACGAGAACGCCCCGCAACGACTGGGCGCTGGCAGGGCGTTTTCTCATCGGGCGGGGTCTCCTCCGGATCTACCTGTCCTTCTCCTTCACTCCCATCCCGCTCCGGTCCGGGCGCTTCGGAATTTTCGGCACCACATACGGGTTGTTCTTGATCTCATCTAACATGTGCTCGATCGCCGCGTCGAGCTGAGGATCCTTGCCGCCAACCATCAGCGATGGATCATCAACAACCTCGATGTCGGGGTCGACACCGTGTCCCTCAATCCCCCACCTGCCGTCCGGCCTAAGGAACGCAAACGTGGGTGCGGTGGTGATGCCGCCGTCGACGAGGCGCGGGTTGCCGCTGATCCCGACGAGTCCGCCCCACGTCCGGGTGCCAATCAACTTGCCAACACCGGCTTCCTTAAACCAGAACGGAAAGTAGTCGCCACCCGACCCGGCGAGCCCGTTGATGAGCATGCACTTCGGTCCGTGGTGGGCATCCGGATACCACGGAAACGGCTCGTCCCGGTCACGTAACGCCCAGTAGTTGGCGATGGGCCGGTTCAGCAGCTCGACAAACCGCGTGGGCACCTGCCCGCCGCCGTTCCAGCGCTCGTCGATGATGAGCGCCTCCCGGCTCCTCTGGCCGTTCAACTGCCTCACCAATTCGTTCTGACCCCATATCGATGTGTTCGGCACATAGATGTAGCCAACCCTGCCTTTGGTCTGCTCTTCGACATAGCGGCGGTTCTTCTCGACCCAGGAGCGGAAACGAAGCATGTACTCACTCTGGTCGAGCTTGACGAGAACGTGACGTGCATCGTCACCGATTTCCGGTTTTTCGCTCACCGTGAGTGTTACCGTCTGCCCCTGCAATCCCTGGAACGAAGCCCACGGATCCTTGGCCGGATCGACGGGCACACCATTCACCGCGAGCAGGTAGTCGCCCTCGTTGACATCGACGCCCGGCTGGCTCAAGGGCCCCCGGCCATCGACATCCCATGGACCGCCTTCCATGATCCGCTTGATCCGGTAGGCGCCGCTGTCCATCTCGAACGCACACCCCGGCATGCCGACGGAGACGTGTGGCGCCGGCTCAAGGTCACCACCAAAGTAGTACGAATGACCGACGTTGAGCTCCGCGATCATTTCCCGGATCACATAGCTTACGTCCTCGCGCGACGCGCAATCCTCGAGCATCGCCTCGTACCGTTTCCGCATATCACGCCAGTTAACGCCGTGCATGTTCGAGTCGTAGAAATAGTCCCGCTGGATACGCCAGGCGTCCACGAAGATCTGACGCCACTCTTGCCGCGGATCGACCTGTTTGACCATGTTCGACGTGTCGATCATGTCCTCCATCTTCTGGTCGGGCTTTGCGTCGATGATCGCCATCGCCATTTCCGGCTTGACCGCCAAAAGCTTCTTGCCGTCGCTCGACATGGCAAAGCCCATAACGCCTGAGACAACTGTTTTCTCCTTCTTGTCGTCGTCATCCTCTTTGAGATCGAGAAGGTGTATGGTTGCTGTCCGTTCTTCGCTCCACATCGCCTGACGTCCGAAGACCAGTTGGCCTGAGTCGTTCACATCCAGCTGCATGAACGAACCACGTTTGACGGGAAGTGCGACTGCGCGCTGTTCGAAATCCTCGAGATCGATCTTCACCGGCTCGGGCTCTTTCTCTTCTTCCTCGTCCTTGTCTTCTCCGTCATCTTCCTTGTCCTTGTCGTCCTTTTTCGCTTCATCCTTCTCGGCGTCCTTCGAATCGCCGTCCTCGTCCTCGCCGAACGCCTCATCGTCACTCTCGGCAAGAAGCGGTGACTTGCCGTCCTCAGTCAGCGGAACGACATAGAGACGATCCGTCTGCGTATAGACCCACGTCGTGCCGAGATCCTCGTACAACGGCCGTGAGATATCGCGCTGGCTGGCAAAGTACAAGTATTTGCCCTCGCGGTCGAATGTCGGCCACGTGTCGTTGAACATACCGCTCGTGACCTTGTACACGTTGTCTTCTTCGACACTGTAGATCCAGACCACGCTGTTATCGACCATGCCATCCGGCGCGGCGAACGTGATCCAATTGGAGTCGGACGCCCAGCGGACGCGCGAGCTCCGCCGAAAGTCTCTCACTTTGAAAACCGTTCTCGTCTTTTTCTTGTCGGTGTCGATCAAATACAGCGTGCCGGTCTGATCCCAAAAAGCAATCCACTTCGAGTCGGGTGACCAACGTGGGTCATAGAGATAACCCTTCTTCGATTTTGTCAGTTTTGTCGTCTCACCGCGGCCATCCGACTGCATAATGTAGAGCTCGTACTCACCGGTCTCATCGCTAAAATATGCGATCCACTGGCCATCGGGGCTCCAGGACGGGTCACGCTCGGCACTCCCGCTCGTGCGGTGGAGGTTGATCGCCGCCCCTTTTTTGGCGGGGAGCGTCCATACATCGCCTCTCGCCTCCACGACGGCCCGCTTGCCCGTGGACGAAATGTCTGCGCTATGAATGAGACCGTTCACCGTCTCCGCCTGTTCACGGATCTTCGGACGGTCACCGGGGATCGTCACTTCGATCGTTTTCGCCTTGCCCGTCCCCAAATCGAGGAGGTGCAGCTCGGAACCCACCTGGTAGACGATTTCACCCTGACCGTTGTCACCGGGGCCGTTGTTTGGCCATTTCACATCGTACTTGCTGTACGTGGTGACCTGGCTTCGCTCCCCGCTCGCGACGTCGTAGACCCATATGTTCTTCCTGTGGCTGCGGCCGGCGTCGGACATATAGTAGACCTTGTCGTTGCCCTGCCACATCGGCTGCGAGTCGGTGCCTTCCCAATCGGTGATCTTCCTGGCCGTGTTGTCCTGCAGGTTGAAAAGCCAGATGTCGGTGGCCATGCCGCCACGGTAGCGTTTCCACGTGCGGTGGTCGCGGCTGTAGGGTGTGTAGGCAAGCCATTTGCCGTCGGGACTCACCTGGCCGTTGGCCCCGTAGGGCACCGGAAGCTTCTCGGGGAGGCCACCGTCTTTGGACACCCAGCAAAGCTCCTGCGCGCGAGGGTGTTCCAGCATCGCGTACGCGTAGAAGATTAACCGGCCGTCCCGCGTCCAGTCGGTGAGGACTTCGGTTGAGGGGTGATGCGTTACGCGGAACGGTGTCCCTCCCGCGACCGGGATCGTGTACAGATCCAGATTGCCATCGTAGTTACCCATGAAGGCGATCGACTCGCCATCCGGACTAAACCTCAGGAAACGCTCCTGACCCGGGGCACTCGTCAGCGGTGTTGCGACCCCACCCTCTCTGGGGACGAGCCACAGATTGTTGGCATACAGAAAAGCAATATGCGTCGCGCTCACATCGGGGTAGAGCAGCATCCCCGCGTGAGGAGCGACGGCCGCCGAGGCCGGAGCCGCACCCTCGAGCACGGCCCCGGTGAGCGGCACGAGCGCCAACAACGCAACCAGAAGTAAGCGTCGTACCATTTTCCGTCCTCCGTTTCGTGCCGTGGCGTGTCTCATCGATCACGCCAGGTGTTCTACAGTAGCGGGCCACCCGACGGTGCCGGGCTATCCGCCTAGTTGATGGCCTGGAGCTCCGAGGTGATCGTCCCACCACCCATCATTGGCGGCAGCGTCATGACGGACCGAACCTTGTGGTGATTCGGTTTCGTGCTGATATACACGGTGCCGCCGCCGGGCTCGCCATCCATATTTCTCAGCTCGACCTTGAACGTCTCGAAGGTACCGGCGGGGACGGTGACTTCCTCGATCCCCATGACTTCGAGAACCATGATCTTTGTCGACTGAGAAAGAATATCAAACGTCCTCAGTGTAGTACGGTACCCGGGCGCAAGTGGCAATGCACCCACGACCATATCCAGCGCGGTGTCGGTCCCGTAAACGGGCGCCTCGAGCTGACTGCTGACGGGCATCTCTCCGCCCGGCGTCGTGATCGTACCGTTGATCGCATCGTTCGAGAAGTTGACCGCCACCGTTGTGCCGCCCTGCTTGATGCCGCGGTACACCGGCACCAGTGTGTTGAGATCCACATCAAAGGTGTCGGCGGCGGCGCCCATCGGACTCGATTGCTCCGAGATAATCCTCCACACATCCTGATCACCACGCTTGGCCTCCATGCAGCCAACGGCAGTCTCGATGTCGATCTCCTGTCCCTGCACGGACGCCGTGCTTGCGTACGTGAGGCTCACCGCCATGAGACCGCTCGTGTCGACCACCGGCAGAGGCGCGGTCTTCGCCGCCTCGATGTCGCCTTCGGGTTTGGTGAGCACGACGGATTCTACCGGCACCCACATGTCATCGAGGGCCGCCTGCACGTCCTCCGACATGGACTCCTGGTAACGGCCACCGAGCTGTTTCGCAAAGAACTTCTCCATTGCCCCGCGAAAAGCGGTCCGGTTGTCCTCTTGCAAAAACCCGTGTCCCTCGTCGGCGGCGACGAGGTACTCGACGTCGTGCCCCATATCCCTCAGCGCGATGACGATCTGCTGCGACTCCGGCATCTTGCATCGCGGATCGTTGGCGCCCTGGACGACGAGCAGTGGTTTTTTGATCTTGTCGGCAGAGAACAGAGGTGACTGTCTCATCATGCGCTCCACGTCCTCCGGATCATCAGGATCGCCGACCTGCTCGTTAAAAAACTTTCTCGCCGTTTCCCAGTAGGGTGGGATCGAGCTGAGCAGCGTGAGCAGGTTGCACACACCGACATAGTCGACACCGCACGCGTAGAGGTCCGGCGTAAATGCGAGCCCGGCAAGTGTGGCATACCCGCCGTAGGAGCCGCCGTAGATGGCGACCTTTTCCGGATCGGCGATACCCTCATCGATGAGGTACTTGACGCCATCGGTGAGGTCGTTCTGCATCTCATCGCCCCACTTCTGCTTGCCGGCGTTGAAAAACGCCTTGCCGTACCCGGTCGAGGAGCGAAAGTTGATCTGGAGAACGCCGTAGCCGCGGTTTGCAAGAAACTGGGCCTCTGGATTGTAGCCCCAGCTGTCGCGCGCCCACGGACCACCGTGCGGGTTGATCACCACGGGGATATTCTTGGCCTCGATCCCCTTGGGAACGGTGAGATAGCCGTGTATGGTCAAGCCATCGCGTGACTTGTATTTGACCGGCTTCATCGTGGCCAGATGCTCTTTTGGCAGCTTCGGGCGTGGATCGTACAGAAACTCGGTCTTTCCCGTTTCCATATCATAGAGATAGGCGAGACCGGGATTGGTATCGCTGGTAACCGCGATGATGTGCCAGCGGTCATCGGCCGTCGATGACCCCATATACAGATCACCGTCGCCAATCTCCTTCTTTAGATCCTTCTTGAGCTTCTTGTAGGCCTTCTCCCATGTCTTGTTCTTCCAGTAGATGCGCGTCCTGTCTCCCTCGTACGTCGTTGCGACAAGTTCCTCTGTCACGTCGGAAAACATCGTGCCGCCGAAATCAACTTCCTTCTCCGGATCGGACTCGAAGTACTCGGTCTCTCCCGTCTTCGGATCGAAATAGACGAGCTGACTGAGGTCGTTCTCGTCACCTTTGTTGGTGACCATCCACGCGCGCTTGCCATCCGGCAGAAAACGAATAATATAAGCTTGCTCTTCGTTGGTGACCGTGTACACCGAGATGAGCTCCTTGCCCTCGATACGGAAGAACTCCGTACCACCATCATCGGTCTCTCTCGTGGCCATCCGCAGGTTGCCATCGAGATCGAACTCGAACCCGCTCATCTCCTGCGTGTTTTCCCAGACGAGTTCGCGCTCGCCGGTTGAAAGCGTCAACCGATAGACATCGTGAAAACGTTCGTCGCGATCATTGAGTCCGATGTAGATGATGTCAGGCGTATCCTCGGGAAAGGCGTAAAACGTGATCCGGACGCCGTCGATGGGTGTCAGGTCTCTCGCTTCGGGGACCTCCTGGTCTTCCTTGAGTTTTTCGGTCGGATCGATGGCATATGCGTGAAAGTTCTCATCGCCGCCCTTGTCCTGGATGTACATGAGATACTTGCCGTCTAGCGTCCACAGGTAACGAAAGACCGGGCGGGCGGTATCCGCGCTCATCGGTCGGGCCGCCTCGAACGGCTCGTCGATGCCCTTGACCCATATATTCAGGTGTCCTTTGTATGTCTTCAGGAATGAAATGTACTTGCCGTCGGGCGAGAGCCGTCCGGCGGCGATCTCCGGATCGCCAAAGAAGATCTCGCGATCGATGATCGGCGGGAGCTTGTCGAGGTAATCCAGCTGTTGGACGCCCGCCGATGCTCCGCCCACCAGAAGGCTCACGGTGAGCAGCGCCAAAAATATTCTCTTCACTTCGGTTCCTCCCTGTTTGGTTTGAACGAGGGTTCGAGGGTGGGGTACTTTCTAATTCGTACGGTTTCTAGACAAATATCGTTGCAGTCAATCACCCCCCGGTATCGCGAATCGTTCCGTACGAGGATTGGGACGGCCCCATGTCGCATAATCTGTTGACAACACAATAGTTAGTTGGGCGCGTCGTCCCCCAATAATCTCGGAACGAGTATCGTTGAGGACTCAACGGCGTTCCTTGACTCACGTCGAGATTCGCGTTCTTTTTCGGAATACTTGAGCGCGATTCGAGCGAGCCCCGCGAGGGAGGTCATCGGTGCCAGTGAATCTGGGAACACCCGACACCATTATTCTCCAGAGGTCTCCTTTATCGCTATTTCCATCCTCACGACATAAAACTGCTTTCCCAGACTATTCCCCCATCCGCGGTCCCCACTTGGCGTCGTAGACGTTGTACTCCGGCGGCAGCATGTAGAGCGGCCGTCCGGGGTTGTTGAACAGCGCCCGGACGTACAGCCACTCCGGATTGACCGTGAACTCCATTTCCGCTTCGGACCCCGACACGTCGCCCCAGCCAAAGAAGCGGGCAAACGGTCCAAGCGGTCCGCCGCCAAGCCGGAGTCTGAACGCCGGCATCTTCGGATACTCGACAACCGTAATCGGTTCGTCATCCTCGATACCCGCCGCCGCCTTCGCTGCCTTGATCGCGTCGTCGAGGGTTCCAATTTTGTCGACGAGCCCGATTTCCTTACCCGCCAAACCGCTAAACACATGACCCTGCGCCACCGCCTCCACGTCTTCCACCGTCATCCCCCGTCCATCGGCAACCTTTTTGACAAAACCCTGGTAGAACTCCTCCAGATCGCCCACGACCTGGTCGCGCTCTTCGCTCGTAAGGTTGCGGTTGGGGAGCATCGGACCGGCGAGCAGCAAACGGATGCCGTAGTTGAAGTCCGCCTTCTCACCCACTTTGACATGATCGGATGTGTGACCGATCTTCTCTCCGATGCCGTCGTTCCAGATCCACCCGCCAATCACGCCGATCGATCCCACGATTGTCTGGGGCAGCGCGTAGATCTCGGTGCCGTACATCGAGAGCCAGTATCCGCCCGACGCGGCGACATCCCCCTGGCTGATGATGATCGGTTTCTTTTTGATGCCCGCTTTGATGCGCTCGGCCACCAGATCGGACGCCAGCGCCTCGCCACCCGGTGAGTCGACCCGTATAACGATGGCCTTCGTCCAGCGATCGTTGACCAGCCGCTTGACGATCTGCTCCAGTTTGCGCGCCCGGATACCGGTGTCCATCCCGCAGTAGCCCAGTGCGTACACCACGGCAATCTCAGGGTTCTCGCCCCACAGGTTGGACGGATAGTGGTTCTGCGCCAGCATGTGCCGCGAGCGGTAGCGTTTCCTCGATCCTTCCAACTCCTCGATAACCTTCGCCAGGTCGTCCCAGCGGCCCAGCTGATCGACGATCCCAAGCTCCACCGCCTGCGTCGGGCTGATCAGGATGTCCTTGTTGATCCATTTGTCGAATGTGTCATTGCTTACGTTACGGCCGGCCGTGACACCGGACCGCGTCGTCGCGTAGAAATCCTCGATCAGTGCCAGGCGTTGTTCACGATCCGCTTCCGACATTGTGGTTCGCGAGAACGCCTCCGCGGCGGACTTGTATTTTAAGAAACGCCACTCATCGAAACCGATACCGAGCTTGACCAGCGCGTCTTTGACAAACGTCCGTCCCATCGCATAACCGGGGATGACAATCATTCCCTGGGGATCAAACACGATCTTGTCGGCAACACTCGCCAGGTGCAGCTCCGTCATTCCCATCGCATCCGTGTACACGACGACATGTTTGCCGGCCTCGCGTATCTGCGAAAGTTTCTCGCGGATCTCCCACGCCTTGCCGCGTGTGACGGTCATCCCGGACATGTTGATCGCGACACCGCGGATGGTGGGGTCGGTTATCGCATAATCCAGATCACGTTGGAGATCGAGCAGACGATGGCCGGGTGTGTCGAAGTACTGGTACCCGCGGTACTTGACCGGGCCCTTGAGGTTGACATTCAGATAGTATTTGTTCTTCTCCGAGGCGTTGTCGATAAAGCTCCGCTGCGGATAACCCGAGCGGATCTGATACGTCGTGTTCGTGCGGTTGTTGTCTTTGTTGTATCTCGGCGTGCCGTAGAGCCCGACGGCGCCGAACGAAAAGCCGAGGCTGAATGTGTAGCTTTCGTCTTCGAAATAACGGCCGATGAGCATGAGACCGGGCACCGGCTCGACCATGGCGCCGGCACTCCACGGTGCGTCTTTGAAACTGAAACCCTTCGGCCAGTTGATATCGCCGAATACGGTGAGAACCTGATTGGCGAGCGGTCTGACCGCGACATCGAATAGCCCCTGCTGGTTGCTGTTGTTGAGCGCGAAGTCGCCGGATACTCCCAGCGAGGCGTACCGGCCAAACCGATGCACCAACCCGATCTGAAAGATATCGCTTCGGCCAACCAGCTCGTCATCGCCCGTGGACCAGCCGAACCCCATACCGACTGTCGTGTTGTGGTCCCCGCCGGAGATCGCAATCCGCATATCGTTGACACCGGCGACCCGGCCGGTCGTGTCGATCGGGATCTCGTTGCGGATCGCGCCGAAGCCGATGTTGGATCCGCCGAGAAAAAGTCCCCAATCCCCGAGGTTACTAAACGTGTTGTCGACATCGGTCCAGCTAAACTGGGCCTCAAACGCCGGCAACGTGGAATACACCGCGGGGTTTGCGAAGCCGCCGGCAACCGTCGAGTAGGCGCTCGGACTGGTGAGATTCCACTGTAGCAAACCATAGTAGGAGGGAATGCTCGACATCGACGGGGTCTCCGCCCGGGCGCCGATAGGCGCTCCGGCGAGCAACACTAGCAGCAGCAGCCAAATACTCGCGCGCATCATGGAATTCGTCTCCTTTTTTGGGGAATCGTCGTCAATCGATCAAATCGAGGATTGCGTACTCTGTGGCGTACGGATATTCAGGGCAATATGTTACCGCATCTGTGGGAGCCCCGGGCGGACAAATTCCCCCACCGCCAAAGAGTTGACATCAATCAACTCCCGGATTTTTGCAGATGTCCAAAAGTGCGGCTATACTATTAGAGTAGCCTTCAACGGCGCAGAGAAAACCCTCCGGTCGTCGCTAGAAAGCCGGAAACCACTGCCCAGGCCCCATCGGGGTCGAGGCTGTGTTGGCCCGGCCAATAACCACCAGGGTGCGGGGCCGGAGAAGAGGGAACGTCACGTGACGTTTTGTCGCGTGACGTTCTCGTTTTTGGGCTGGAGAGCGGGTCAGCGGCGCCGAGGGCACGCCGACGGACGACCGCAATTGCCCAATGGATGGTGTAGACGGTCTACCGGCCGATTCGCTACAATATGCAGTAATTGAGATAACCACCATCCCGGGTCCGCCCCTGTTTGTCACTATGAGAAAACCAAGATTCGGTGTCATATCCATCAAGGTTACTTTCTGGGTATCCGTCGTTGTGATCGCGATCGTTGCCATTCACATCTATTGGACGAGGCCCGAGCGCCGTTTTTTTGAGCAGAAGATGCGCGAGTCCGAACGGATCGCTCAGATTATCGAGACGCACCTGCTGGCCGAGATGGTGGGGGGAGAACCGGACAACATTCAGAACCACATGGATCTGCTACCGAGTATCGTGGGGATACGTCGGGTCGAGATCATGTCTACATCCATGGAGGTCCGTTATTCCACGGACAGCACGCGTGTGGGCCTGCAGCTGGATGTCATGAGAGACCTCCCCTGCCAGCGCTGTCACCTACAGACGGTGATCCCGGATCGACTGATCTACGAACAGGAAGGATTCGGCCGGGTTTTCGCCGTCGACCACGTGCTCACCAACGATAAACGCTGCCGCAAGTGCCACGAAGACGCCGGACCGGTACTCGGCAATATCCTTGTGGAAGTGTCGCTAACCGACCACGACCTCACCGCCCTGGACGCCCGCAGGCGGCTCGTGGTCGGAGGAACGGCGCTGCTGGTCGCCATGTTGGTGGGAATGGCCGCGATCATCCACCTGTTGGTCGGGCGGCCCGCCAGACGGCTCCTATCCAAGATGGACCGCGTGCGGCACGGGGACTTCGAAATCGGCACACCGAAGCGATCGGGCGACGAGTTCGACGAGCTCGAGCGCGGCTTCCACGGAATGGTTGACGAGCTTCGGGGGTTGTACAACGAGATGGAGGCAAAAATACAGGAGCGCACGCAGTCTTTGTACGAGACCCAGGCCCAGGTGATGCACCAGGAAAAGCTGGCGAATATCGGCCAGCTCGCGGCGGGGGTCGCCCACGAGATCGGCAACCCACTGACGGCCATCGATTCGATGGTTCAGCTGCTGACGGTCGAGAGCGACGACCCTCGCATCAAGGAGAAGACGGACAAGATCCTGCAGCAGGTCGATCGGATTACCGAGATCGTGCACGGGATGGCCGACCTCTCCCGTCCACTCTCGATGGAAATCGAGCAGGTCGACGTCGACGACGTGATTCGCTCGGTGCTGGGGTTGGTGAAATACGACGCCCGGTTCAAAAGAATCGATGTCAAAACGACATTCGCCGATCAATTGCCCTCAGTCCGCACCGTTGAGGATCGTTTGTTTGGCGTTTGTCTCAATCTCGCATTGAACGCCGCCGACGCGATGTCCGATGGCGGGACCCTGACGATCGAGACGCGCCTCGACGGAGATGTTATCGAGATTATCTTCAGCGATACCGGCGTGGGCATCTCCCCGGATCACATCGGCAAGGTGTTCGACCCGTATTTTACGACGAAGGCCCCGGGGTCGGGCACGGGTCTCGGACTCTCCTTGTGCAAAACTTTTTTCGAGAGCACGGGCGGGGGCCTCACCGTCGAAAGCGAGGTTGGAGTTGGCACCCGGTTCCGGGCACGGATGACGACCGAGCCGGATCGCATCGCGGGGGGCGTGCTGTGAGCACCATAAAGCCAAGGATCCTCGTCGTCGACGACGAGACTGATATTCGCGAATCGCTGGCGAAGCTGTTGGAGAAAAAGGGATTCGCCTGCGACGCGGCGGGTTCCGGCGAAGAAGCCATCGATTGCTTCGAGGCGGATCCCTATGACGTCGTCATCACTGATATCCGCATGCCGGGTATGAGCGGTCTCGACCTCGTGAATCAGATAAAAGAGCGGATGCCGGATACGATCGTCCTTCTCATGACGGCCCATGCGTCGTTGGATACGGCGATCGAGGCCGTGCGCGAGGGCGCGAGCGACTATCTCACCAAGCCGGTCCGCCTGGACAACGTCGTTCACAAGATTCGAACACTCTTGCGATTGCGGGATCTCGAGTGGGAGAACCGTATTCTGCGGCTGGAGAAGGGACCGGTCTCGTATTTCGATGAAATCATCGGCGAGAGTCGGTCCATCCAGGAAATCAAGGAGGCCATTCGCCGCATCGGACCTCTGATGGGTAATGTTCTCATCGACGGCGAGAGCGGCACCGGCAAGGAGCTGGTCGCCAGAGCGATCCACGCGGCTTCCAGCGGACGCCGGGGAGCCTTCGTCGTCATCAACTGCGGGTCGATCCCCGAGACCCTGCTCGAGTCGGAGTTCTTCGGGCACGGCAAGGGGGCATTTACGGGAGCCGATAGAGACAGAGACGGGCTGTTCCAGGAAGCGCGCAATGGGACGCTTTTTCTCGACGAGATCGGCGAACTTCCCCTGATGCTTCAGCCAAAGATACTGCGGGCCATTGAGACCAAGGAGATTCGCCCGCTCGGCACGACAAGGACCATCCCCATCGACGTGCGTATCGTCGCCGCCACCAACCGCGATCTCGAAGCCATGGTGCGCGACTCAGCGTTTCGAGAAGATCTGTATTTCCGGCTCAACGTTTTTGCTATTCGCGTGTCTCCGCTTCGCGAACGGGTCATGGATATCGCGCCTCTGGCGCGCAGTTTTCTCGAAAAGGACCGCGCGGAGCTGCGGTCTCCGGTACGGGAGATCTCGGCGGAGGCCATGACCGCGCTCGAGGCGTATCCCTGGAAGGGCAATGTACGCGAGCTCCACAACGTGATCCAGCGAGTGCTTATCACAGCGACCCGTCCCGTCATCGACGCCGCGCTGGTCGAGCGTCTCCTGGGCGCTGGCAGAACTCGCGACCGCAATCTAAAGCAGGCCCTGCGTGATTTTGAGCGTCACCACATCCTGCGTGTGGTCGAGGAGTCCGATGGCGACAAACACCTCGCCGCCGAACGGCTTGGCATCAGCCTCGCCTCGCTCTACGTCAAGCTCAAGGCGTGACCGTGAGGCGGGCAGCCCACCACCCGCCGATGAGACCCGGATTCCAGGATTCTGGAACCTCTGTGGGCCCTGATTCCAGATTTCTGGAATCCGACTCCCACCCACTCGTGTAACCACATATTTAGCAATAGATTACAATCTAGGCGCATCGAGGAATCCGGCATGCACTATGCAATTACTTGCCTTCGTGGAGGTGCTTTTTGCAGATGCTCATCATGCTCGAACCGGACGACGATCTCGCCGAGTGTGTGGCGGGATTCTTCCGCGATCACTACGACGTCACCCGCGTATCGAGTCTCGAGGAGGTTCAGGAGGAATTGAACCGCCAGGACACCGCAATGCTATTTGTCAACATCGATGACTGCTTGGAGGAGCATGTGGCGACACTCGAGCAACTCCGCAAAGAATATCCGCAGACCCGTTTCGTGGTCACGTATCTCTCGCTTCCCGAGAAGACGTGGGCGCGGCGGATCAGCGATTCTGCCGATATCCTCGTTCGCAAGCCGTACGGTGTGGTCGATGTAGACCGTGCCATACGCAAGTTGGACGGTGGATCGAGGCGACCGACCGGGAAA
Source organism: uncultured bacterium (assembly GCA_965372355.1). Classification (GTDB taxonomy): domain Bacteria; phylum Krumholzibacteriota; class Krumholzibacteriia; order WVZY01; family WVZY01; genus CBDVBZ01. The sequence goes on from CBDVBZ010000007.1 coordinate 26,454, forward strand.
GATAACTAGGGAGGTTGCAGATGAAGAAGTTTACCGCATTCCTGGCCGTTGCGTTGCTGCTGGGATTCGTCTCAGGATGCAGCGATGACGATTGCCCGGCGTGCCCCCCCACCGGTGATACGACTCCGAGCTTGACCTACGTGGGGTCGGCGACGTGTGGCACTGTGGGGTGCCATGATGCCGAATACGCCATGTTCGTCGAGTCGGGCCACCCGTACAAGCTCACGGCGGTCCCCGGAGACCAGGGTCCGACATACCCGTGGGACACCCAGCACACCAATGGCGCCATTGTGAACAGGGACGGCCCGCCGGCAAACACGGCATGGACCGATTTCGCCTACGTGATCGGCGGTTATGGGTGGAAAGCCCGCTTCGTCAAGCCGGACGGCAAGATATATACGACGGGCACACCCCAACTCAATCTGTGGGCTAACGGGCCCGAGTGGGTGGAGTACCACCTGGACGAGGATAAACCGTACGACTACAGCTGCTTCAAGTGCCACACGACCGGGGCAACCGAAGATGGATCCTGGCCGGACGGCACGACGGGGTTTGGCAGCTTCGCCTTTGGTGGCGTTCAGTGCGAAGAGTGCCATGGCCAGGGAAGCCAGCACGTCTCGGACCCGCCGAAATACAACATGATGGTGGACCGGACGTCGAATCTCTGTGGCCGGTGTCACACCCGCGACCCACAGAACCGCGTGCTCGTCAGCGGCGGATACATTCGTCACCACGAGCAGTACGATGAGATGGTTCACTCGCCGCACGCAGAGATCGGCTGCCTCGGTTGTCACAATCCGCACGCCTCGGTTGTCTATGACGACGTCGCGATGGGGAACGGCGTAACGACGCCCTGTCTGACCTGCCACGGTGCCGGTTCGGATCACGATGCGAGTACTCTCAATCACAGCGCCTCCGCGTCCTGCACCGACTGTCATATGCCGCAGGCAGCCAAGTCCGCCCGCGTGACGTCGAACGTGTACGTGGCGGATATCGCGTCGCATACGTTCCAAATCGACACGATGGCCGTGGACAAGACCGCGATGTGGACCAGCGACGGCACGTTTCTCAAACAAGACGAGTTTGGGCGCGGCCGGGTCACCCTCGACTTTGCGTGCTACAGCTGCCACCAGGATGCGGCGGGCGGGGGCGGTAATCGTGCCCCCCAGAAGACGCTGCGCCAGCTGGCGGACAAAGCACAGGTGATGCACACCCCGTAGCCATTGAGAGGGCAGGCAAGAACGCCGAATCGCGTTCGCTCGTGTTCACGAGCTCACTGAGAAAAGACCCCGGGACGTTTGTCCCGGGGTCGCGTTGCCTTCAAGGAATTGACAAAAATCAACTATTCGATTTTTTGCAGCTGCCGCATAGTGGGCCTGTGCTCCAGTAGAGGTTTCCAGCGATACAGACACGTTGCCAAGGAGTCGGTTTGAACAGGTTCTCTCAACGTTTCCTTCTCGTTTTTCCCTCAGCGGTTTTGGGTGTCACCGCTCTTGTCGTTTTTCTTCCCATCTCCGATCATGGCCTTTCCGCGCAGGACGGAGAGCGCGTGAGCGAGGTATGTCTGGACTGTCATGACGTTCAGCAGGCGGCCCTGCTCGGCACACCCCATCAAATACTTACCGAAAACGACGCCGAACAGTCTGTCGCCTGCACCGATTGCCACTTGGGTGACGCGCGGCACTATGACGACGACCCCGAAGAGTATCCTATGCCAAATCCGGCGAGCCTCGATGCATGGAACGAGGCCCAGGTTTGCGGACAGTGCCACAAGAACGCTCACCAGCAGAACATGCTGGAGCGAAACGTTCACCTGGCCAACCAGGTGAACTGCTCCGACTGCCACCGGGTCCACGCGGTACACGGCGCCGATTCGACCTACGGCGGCGGACAATACCTCGAGACCCACTACGCGGGGCTACTCAAGAACAACGAGGTGGATCTCTGTCTGGACTGCCACACGGATGTCCGTGGGGAGTTCTCCAAGCCGACGCACCACCCCGTTATTGAGGGCATCGTCAAATGTAGCGACTGCCACCTGACCCTGGATCAGACGACGAAGGTTATTTCGTTTCGGGGGACCAACAGCCCCTGTTTTCAGTGCCACAACGAGTTTCAGATGCCGTTCCCATATGAGCACCAAGCGACGGTCGACTTCTCGACCCAGGAAGGCGCCTGTCTCAACTGTCACGAGCCGCACGGTGCGAATCTACCAAGACTGCTAAAGCAACCCTATGAGGGTCCGAGTTTTCAACTGTGTTCCCAGTGCCATTCCGTTCCATTGCACAATTTCAATTCCGCTCACGGGTCGCAATGGGCGGGGATGCCCTGCAACGATTGCCACGTCGATATCCACGGCTCCTACACGAGCAAGTATTACTTTACTCCGGCACTACAGCCGCAAGGGTGCTTCGTTGCTGGCTGCCATGATTTCTAATCGGTGGAGTTGGATATGAGCTTTTCATCCAGAATCGTTTTGTTGGCGGTCTTGATGGGCATGCTTTCGGCGTCTGCGGTAGCGGCGCAGAAGCTCGAGGGGACGATTGCACTGGGTGGGATCTATCTGGACGAGAGTGGGGACCGCACCAGCATGCAGGAAACCTACAACGTATTCGACGGGTTTTCGGTAACTCAACTTCGACTGACCGGCAGCTTCAATCCGAAAAACACATTCGCCCTCAACTTGCGCGAGGTCAATTTGGACAGTCGAAAGGGCGAGTTCGTCTATCGGATACCGGGCCGTCTGAGATTGAACACACGCTATGATCAGTGGCGACAGTTATTCAATCCCGACGGGACTGTCGCTTCCAAGCGCAAGGACTGGCATGCGGGGCTGGACATAACGACCGGAAAAGGCGGAAAGCTGATCACCGACTACAACTACCAAAACAAGACCGGTGGACGGCTTGGATATCCCCTGGGAACCATGAGCGCTCTGGGGACACAGTATGATTACACGTTGCAGACGGGGATGATCGAGGGTAGTTACAAGCCCGGCACGGTGGGAGTCGCGCTAACCTACAACTTCGCGGATTATAAGGACAGGTCCTCGCCTGTTCAGGATCGTTTTGGTCAGGTGATCTCCGCCCGGCTCTACGGGTCCGCGTATTTTTGGCCGGACAAACTCACGCATTTGCTCCGTGGCGCCTACGGCAAACAGAAACTCTCCCAGTCCGGTCTCAATTTCAAGATGCTCAACTTTCAGTACACCGGTGTGCTGCGACCGCACGAGCGTTTTCAGTTCAAATACAACTTCTATGCAAACGAGATCGATGATCAGGGAACCCGTTTGAAGACCAATAACCTCGAGAACAACTTTGTTCTTACGTATTACCACAACTACGGACAGATCTATGGCGGCTATGGACACGAGACAAACAACGACGACCTGGCTCTCACAACCTACCAAACGTATGTCATCGGAGCATCCGGTAACTACAAGAAACGTCTCAGGGCCCAAATAGAGTACGGAAACCGCAACAAGAATGATCGCGGTCAGCGAACGCTCCTCCAGGATATCGAGTCGAACAAGTTCATGGCGAACGTGCGATACAAGCCCACCGACGACGCCTACATCGGTGGTAAATTCAAGTTCAGGCAGCGCAAATTCACGAGTATCAACGTGGAGGCGGAAGGGCACCTGGCCAATATCTACGGGGGCTATGATTACTCCGGCTGGGGCAGCTTTGTGACGGACGTCAGCTACTCGGTCGACGACTACGACGATCTCGTCGGCTCCTTTAAGGCGAGCAACCAGATCGTGACCGCACGGCTGCAGATCGATCGCGTGCGTGACCTCGTACTTGTGGGTGGCGTTACATATCTGAACATCGGTGAGGATCTGAATATCGAGAAATCTATTCTGTTTTTTGAGGGTGTCTACACGGTAAAACAGGACTACCACATCGAGTTGAAATACAACGTTTACAACTACGACGACTACATCATCTGCAGCAAGTACTACACGGCGAATGTCGTTTGGTTTAACCTTGCCTACGATTTTCGAAAGAACTAGCTGACATCTCACAGACCGGTTTTGTGACCGTCAACAGCGGTGCCGGAAGCATAAGAACCTCACGCGACTTCTTGTCGCGTGAGGTTTCACTTTTGGGCGGGAACACTCGGGGCGGCTGAACGTTTTCATGGTCGGCGATGCGGTCACAGCGGCGCCGGGCGGGCCAGCTGAGGCTGCCTGCTGGGCGATTCGCTACAACAGCTGAGCAACCTGGTAAGGCCAATGTCCCTCGTCCGCCCCTCGTTTGTCACCAAGAGAAAACCAAGACTCCCGCGGGCAATCCCCTTACCACCGTGCCTTCCGGATTCCAGAATTCTGGAACCGCTTCACCCCCCCGTTTCCAGGTTTCTGGAATCCCACTCACGCCCGCCCAGATAACCGTATATATAACAATAGGTTGTAATCCGCCTGGCGTCCGAGCCCCGGCATGGTCCATGCAATTACCTGGCCCCGCGGGGGGTGCTTTTAGCAGACCAGACCTGCAGCTGACCATCGCAAGGCGCAAAGTCGGTCCATTGTTCGGACGCGCTCAAGAGAGGGTTAGGTGGAAGGCGCCGAGACGATGGGGTGCATAAAAAGGTCGCGGATGTTTTCACTGGCCGTAACTTGATGCAAATCAAGTTGCTGAAGCCCTGAGCTTATGTTTTCAGGGCATCAGCGAGTTCTCACCAGCTTCTGAAGGAGGACATTTGTGAAAGTTTTCTATGGATTTTCGATCGGGTTGCTCGTGCTCGGGACGATGGCGCTGTTGGGTATGGGGGCGTCGGAAGTGGCGGCGTACGAGCAGTATGCGCAGGGTTGCGACAACTGCCACGGGGGTTTTAGGGCTAACAACTACGTTTCCAATGCCGATGGCCAGGCTTGGGGAAGCTCCCTCCACGATGGCCACCAAAACTGGGTTAACGGCAATTGCAGTACCTGCCACACGGCTCCCGGGAAAAGTCCGGTCTTTCTGAACTCCTCTGACGGCGGCGACGGTCTCGCTCCAATCGCCTGCATCGGCTGTCACGGGCGTGACGAGGGTTCGGGTGTGACCGCAGCGGGCTTGCGCCAGCACCACACGAGGAATGGCATATCCATCTGTGCAGGTTGTCACTCGGATAGTAACCCGGCTAACTTTACGCCGGTCGGCGAGATCGTCTTGCCACCCTACTACGCGAATCCTGGCATCGGCCACAGCATGCCTGACCACCCATGCAATTTGTTGTCGCAGGGTTACCCGGAGGACGTGCTTGGTGTGGGGCCGGGTTCAGGCCTCGACAACGACGGTGATAATGTCTACGACACGAACGACACAGACTGTGGCAGCGTGGCGCCTGTCAAAAACTCGACCTGGGGCCGTATCAAAATTCTCTTTCAGCTATGATAGCCCCACGAGAAAGCGGTGCCGGAAGCATAAGAACCTCACGCGACTTCTTGTCGCGTGAGGTTTTAATTTTGGGCGGGAGTCCGCGTCGATCCCGCTAAAGGGGACCGCCCGGATGATGAACCGTTCGGGAACGCGCCTAGACGTCGAGCACGCTTCTTGCCTGCTCGTGGTCGTCCCCTTTCACAAAGAGAACATACCCGTAACCACCCCGGCCGTCTGTCACCCCCGTCGATGTATAGATGTTGATTCGAGCGTCATAGAGCTTGCGATGGATCTCGACAAGCGCGCCCAGATGGTCGTCTCCCTGGATCAAAAACGCCCGGTGGGGACCCACCAGGGGCACCCCGGTCTTTTCAGCCAAACGCACGAGGTCCTCGGGGTGCTCGGGAAACAGGGTCAGCTGCGTGTATTCGGCGGAGATCGGTGTGGCGCTGAAGGCAAGCAGGCTGACCTCCGCGCTGGCGCAGCGCGACAGCATTTCGTAGGCCTGCCCAGGTTCGTCACGCACCGTCGTTACATAATATTCCATGCTCTTGATCGTCACGCCCATTGCCCATTCTCCTTCCGCTACTGCGATTATTCGCTCTCCATCTATCGAATGTTTAAGAATAGCGCAAAGCCAAGGCTTGTAGTAACCAAAACCGTCGGCGAAGCCTCACCGCCTTGCAGATTCCAGTGATTTGCTATGTCAAACCATGCTGACGGACGACGCAATTCGTATCAGAAACGGAATGTGAGCGCCTATGCGCGCTCCATCTGCCGGATCTTTAGAAACAGAGCAATCACGAGAACCGTAATAAACAGCGTCGCCATGCCAAACCCGCGCCGCCTCACATGGTAGTCATCGATTTGTGCGGCGGCCAGCGCAATGGCCTCTCCTGCTTTCTGAGTGCCTTCTCGTGATTTGGGCCCGACCTTCTCCGGGTCAAACGTGTGAACGAGCGTCCTTGCCTGGATCAGGCTTTGGTGGGATTCCTGCAGAAGAAACTCGATGTCAACATCGTCCATCCCGATGGTCTGAACCCTTTGCTGTTCGGCGTGTGCCGTCTCGTAGGCAACGACGAGCGAGTCCAGTTGAGCGCGAATCGCCGCGGCCGCTTCATAGCCCTTTTCCCCCTCGCTGTGGCAGGTCATACACACGGCGTCGTCATGGGTGCCCACCATATCATCACTGGTCTTTGCAACATTGTGGTTGCCGTGACACTCCTCGCACCCGTGTAGCCCCTCTTGCTCGAACGCCCGTCCCATCCTCGATGCCGTGAAATACTCCATGTTGTTCACGTGGCACTGGCCACACACCTGCCGCACGGACGCGATCCCCGGGGGCACTGCCCCATGATTGCCATGACAGTCGTTGCAGGCCGGTGAACCCGTGTCCTGGTTCTCAAGGAGCGCTAATCCATGAACACCCTTTGCGTAATCCTCGTACTGACTCGTTGGGATACCATAACCCCTCATGTAGTCGGTGTCCCCGTGGCACTTCCGGCAGGTCGCCGGCACGTTCAAGGCGTGAACGGTAGACCGCGTGTCCTTTGCCGGCAGAATCGCGTGTGCGGTGTGGCAGGCGGTGCATTCCGCCACTTTCTGATCGCCTTCCGCCAGCCGCCGCCCATGAACACTCGTGAAGTACCGTGATTCCTGATCGGTGGCAATCCGTGGCTGGTATTGCCTCATGAAGTTTATGTCAGAATGACATTTGCCGCAGAAGCGCGGCAGGTCCCCTCGCGACGGAACGCCGACGAACCCCGCATCCGGTGACATCGCGATTTCCTCGTCATCCGTAGTCGGATCGCCACCGTGACAACCCGCGCACGAAAGCTTCGGCTGCGTATGAATATCGTCCTCGATGTAGTCCTCGGGGAGGTTTTCGTCGTCGACATGACATACGACGCACTGATCCCGTTCACCGGGCTCGCCTTCCTGACCCAGGATCACCGGCGGGCAGAAGAACGCCACCCCGAGGGCGATAGTGCCAAACAGAACAATCTCTCTTATGCGGCCGACGTGCATCATGGATCTCTCAGACCAGGTAACCCCAAATCGTCATACCGACAATATATACCACAGCGAATACACCGATTACCGTCAGCGGCCGAGGCCTTTTCTTACGACGCAATTTTGTTTCCCAGAACGGTACGAACATCCAGGCAACTCCAGCCAGCGTAAACGCCAGAATACCCAGCACCTCACCTTCGAGAAAAAGAACGTGGGCGGGAATAAGTTTCAGGGTCTGAAACATAAACATGAAATACCACTCGGGGCGAATCCCCTCCGGCGCGGGAGCAAAAGCATCCGCCTTCTCGCCAAGCTCCCATGGAAAAAACACGGCGAGAAAGAGAAGTACGTTCAACACGATCAGCCAGAGAAGCGCGTCCCTGAGCAGGAAGTTTGGAAAAAACGGCATCAGCGTCTTTTCCTTCTCCGGCAGCCTTTCGAGATACTTGGGTTCGTGCATCCCCTGGCGCTGCACAAACAGTAGATGCAAGACGAGGATTGCCGTGAAAATGGCCGGGAGCAACGCAATGTGGATCGCATAAAAACGGGATAAGGTCGCACCGGTGACGTCCGGACCGCCCCGCAGGAGGATCTTCATAGGCTCGCCCACGAACGGCAGCGCACCGGTGATATCGGTGCCGACCTTGGTGGCAAAGAACGCCAGCTCGTTCCACGGCAGCAGATACCCGGTAAATCCAAAGCCCATAACCAACACCATGAGAACAAAGCCGCTAAGCCACGTCAGCTCGCGAGGTTTTCGGAATGCCCTCGTAAAAAGCGTACTGAACATGTGAACGAACACAAAAAACACCATCAGGTTTGCCGACCAGCTATGTACGGAGCGGATCAGCCACCCGAAGTTTACCTTTGTGATTATGAATCTCACGCTCTCAAAAGCGCTTTCCTCATCGGCCTGGTAGTAGAGCACGAGCATTATCCCGGTGATGACCTGGACCCCGAACAAAAACATGGCCACACCCCCCATGTAGTACCAGACCGTATGGCGGTGCACCGGGACGTATTTGTGACGCATGAACTCGATGAGCGGAGATATGCGGAAACGCTCATCGACCCAGGAATATGTCCTCTGCGCCGTTTGTCTGAAGGTCATCGGATCTCTCAGGCTATTTTGGACACGAGAATCTCGTCGTTCACGACATTGACCGCATACTCTTCCAGGGGTTTCGGCGGGGGACCGGATACGTTTCGTCCCTTGAGATCGTAGAGACCATTGTGGCAGGCGCACCAGATCTGCTTGAGGTCACCGCGATACTGAACGATGCAGTCCAAATGGGTACACGTGGCGGCAAACGCCCGAAATTCACCCGATTCCGTACGGATCAGGATGACCGGTTTGCGGCCAAATTTGAGGATTTCAGCCGAGTTTGGCCCAAACTCAGAGGCTACCCCCGCGTTGACGCTCTGCACGTTGGCTTCGGGGATATCGGGGGGTTTGAGAAAGGAAATCACCGGGTAAAAAACACTACCCAGCCAGCCGATCAGCCCGCCCCCCAGCAAGAAACTCGTAAATTGGCGCCGGTTAACGCCCATGCCTGTCCTCCCTGACGCCTGATATCCTAAGCTATATGCGCGCAAGATCCAATCACTAAATGAGTTGACCTGAATCAATCAAAAAACCGCCGGTTATCGCTGCAAAACCGGTCAGAGTTGACTATTTTTCCTGAACGGGAGGCCGCGGGGTGTGCGGGTAGCCGCAAAACAGTGTATAATGATCAAAACAGACGGTATGGCTTCATCTCGGAAGGAGAGAGCACAGAATGGGTAAACGTGTGATGACTCTATCGGCGATTCTGCTCTTCGGCGCGTGGGTGGTGATCGTAGGGACACCGGTAACCGCTGATGAGGAAGTTCAGCGTAAGTACGTCGGCGCGGCGAAGTGCAAGATGTGTCACAAGTCCGAGGCTCAAGGTGAGCAGCACGGCATTTGGCTCAAGACCAAGCACGCCAAGGCGTACGAGACGCTTGCCGGCGATGAGGCCAAGGCGATTGCCAAGGAGAAGGGCATCGAAGACCCTCAGAAAGCCGACGAGTGCCTGAAGTGCCACGTGACCGGCCACGGTGTTGCCGCGGAGCTGCTCGGTACCAAGTACGCGGTGACCGACGGCGTGGGCTGCGAGTCATGTCACGGCGCGGGAGGCGACTACTACAAGAAGAAGACCATGGTGGCCATCATTACCGGAGAGATCGAAGCCGACTCGGTAGGACTCACCTTACCGAACGAAGAGACGTGTAAGGGGTGCCATAACAAGAAGAGCCCGACTTTCGAGTCCTTCGACTTCGAAAAAATGGTGGCGAAGATTGCTCACCCAATACCCGAAGAACGCATGGCGAAATACAAGGAGCCGGCTGCGGAGTAACCCCCGGCAGACGCCGCCTGTCCTGGAAGGGTTCAATCGGCGTGTACGAATAGCCAGGGTGGGATCGTTCGGATCCCGCCCTGTTTTTTATTGGTTTCGAGCGCGTGTCTAGTTGTAGCCGAAGAGAACCGAGTAGATGATTAGACCGATCAACAGGATTCCAATGCCCAGGAAGGTAAAACCGAATACCCGGATCAAGGTCTCGCGGTTCTTTGCGGGCTTCGTCTTGAGCACACGTTTGCGAAGCTCACCCGTCCGCTTGAGTTCCGCGTACGCCTCGGGACGGTCCTTTTTGTACTCCTCGAGCGGTACGACACCCGTGAAGATCACCTTGTCCATTGGAAATGCTTCCGGCCTCAGGTGGGTATTGAAAAAGTGGATTGTGAAAATAAATCCGACGGCGAGCAGGGCCTCGTCACTGTGCACGATCGTCGCGACGTTGATCAGCCACCCCGGAAGAACCTTGGTGAAGAGCTCGGGGAACCACAGCATAAGCCCCGACGCGCCAATAATGGCTACGCCCCAGAAGACGGCCATATAGTCGAACTTCTCCCAGTATGTCCAGCGCCCGTAAGCCGGCCGGGGGCCAGCGCCAAAGAACCACTTCAGCGTGCCCCAGAAATCCCGCAGATCTTTGATGTTGAACATCAGTGAGTGCTTGCCAAACACAAGCCGGCCAAAGCCCATCCTCATCCTGCGTTTGTACCGAAGCAAGCTCACCAGATGGAGCGCAAAGTAACCGAACGTAATGACCGCGGCAGTTCGATGAATAAAGCCGGCACCCTTAACCCCACCGAGCAAATTGGCAAGAAAGGCCGCCCACGGCATCGACGAGAACTTGAGCATCATCCCGGTCAGCGCTAGAGACATAAAGCTGATGATGACGAGGAAGTGCGTAAAGCGCTGCGTGCGCGTGAACCGTCGTATGTAGTACCTCGGCTCGCCTGTTTCTCCCTCCTTTCTTCTATCCCGCAGTTGTTTGAAAGATCGAGGCAGCCACAGGAGCGTATGTATGCCAAAGAACGCGAACACGCTGATGAGAAGCAGCGTCATCGCCCAGTAGGTGTAGAAGAGTATCGGGTATTTCACCGGGTCGTGATGTGTCGCGTGTGTCAGATAACCGGTAAACCGCATATTGGCATCGTCGTGGCACTTCTGGCATGTCGAGACGATGTTTCTGAAGCCCACCGTTGAATTCGGGTCGTTGACACCGAGTATTTCGTGTGTCCCATGGCAATCCGAGCATTTGGCCGCGTCGAGATACCCCAGCCGATACGATTTGCCGTGCATCGTCTCCAGATAGGTCTCCCCCAAATGCGTGTGACAGAAACCGCACTGGTTCGTAACCTCGTTCACAAACTCGTCCGTCTCAACCTCACCGATCGTGTGAGACGAGTGGCAGTCCGCGCACGTGGGCAGCTTCGCTGCCTCGTCGCCGTCGGCCGAGAAGTGGACACTCTTGATAAAATCCTTGTAGATCCCTCTGTGGCACGTCGCACAAGTCGCCGGTAAGTTGTTCCGGGAGACCGACGAGCGCTCGTCGGTGTGCTTGAGAACCATATGGGAGCTGTGGCAGTCGATACAGATCGCGCTGGGCAGGAGCCCCTTTTCGGTCAGGCCTCGTCCGTGCACGCTCGCCGCATAATCGGTGATCGCGTCCACCTCGGTCAGATCGGCCACTTGCGTGGCAGGTCCGTCACTCCGGTGGCAGTCACCGCAAAGTGTGGGAACGGACGCTCTGAACGTCGGCGATTCGTCGACGTCGTGTGCCATGGTGTCGTGGTCACCGTGACATGTCGTGCAGTACGGTGCTGCAGATTCGCCCCTTGCATAGGCCTCGCCATGACCGCTGGCAAAGTACTCCTCGGAGATTTTGGCGTGACAGCTCGAGCAATCGACACGTCCCGACGTCGTGCACGGCCGATGCATGCTCACATCGACATCCGAATGGCATTTCACGCATGGAATGTTGCGGTGGACCGAGACGGATATCTCCGCTTTGTCGACATATAGAGAGAGCGTGTCGGACCCAACGATCTTGTGCACATCGGCCTCTCCATGGCACTTCAGGCAATCACGGTCCGATATGGTCAGTGCCGTTCTTTCCTTGCGCACCTTGTGCGGCAAGTGACAATCCGTACACGCCGGGATCGCCCCCGGCTTGGTTTCCCAGAGCTCGCCGCGGATCACACTCGTGTGAACCGCCTCGATCTTCGAGTGACATTGCATACACGTGGTGGCGATGTTTCGCGGTGATATAGAGGCCCTGGGCTCCGTGTGCGGCAGGATCATGTGCGCGCGGTGACAGTCGATGCACGTCGCCGTAACGACGAGCCCTTTTTGAAACAGCCCCTCGCCGTGGATGCTCTGGCTATAGTTTTCCAGGATGTTGTGCTCGGTGATCTCGTATGTATTCGCCACCGGGGCGCCCTCTCTGTGGCAACCACCACAGAGGACCGGCACGTTCATACGATACGCTTTGGATTCCGGACTATCGGGCGACAGAATATCGTGGACACCGTGGCAGTCGCTGCATGCCGGCGCGTACGGGGCGTTGCGATTGAGCGCCTGTCCGTGGATGCTGGCGTCGAAGTCTAGTTGGGCGTCATCGTGACAGTTGCCGCAGTAGACTTTTTCTAGGATCTCCTCGTGGGGAAAGTCCTCGACGTCGGCGTCCTCGTGGCAATCGATACACTCGAGGTCGCCGTGGACCGACTCGAGGAAGACGGACTCATCGACAAAGAGGGAGATCGTCTTGCCGCCCCTCCGGGTGTCGAAATCCTCATCCGAGTGGCAATCGAAGCAGGTTTCGTTATCCTGACTGAAGGCGGGTAATGGACAGAAAACAAGGAGGAGCAGGCAACCGATGAGCACCCCTCGCCAGGGAAGCGTGCGGGCGATGCCAAGACTACGGTTGCGTACCTGTATGGCACTCATAACATCCCGTCTCTCGCCACTCTTCATCGATGTCCTCTGGGTGAACGAACTCCAGACCGTCCTGCGATGTTGATACTTCGGCACGCTCGCCGCTGCCCTGGGCAAGAATGGTGTGGCAGGTCATGCAATCTCGAGTGAGCACCTGCCCCTCTTCGCTGACTTTATAGCCGTCGTGGCAACGCATGCAACCGGGGTATATGAAATGGCCGATATTGTCGGGATACCCGTCCCATCTCACTCTCATCTCCGGGAAAGTGTTCTGCGAAAACGCCTGCTGCGTTGCTACCACAGCTTGCTCGATGGTCGCCTGCTCTTCCGCAAAGATCTCCGGGTGTTCGGAACGGTAGTAATCTGGAATCTGACTCGCGATGCTCTGGAGGGCACCGTCTTCCGTCTCGTATACTGTCTCTATTGCCTCCACGGCGACTCGCTTGATCGCCGGAAGTTTTGGGTTTATGCGCCCCGTCAGCATCGCCTGATTGATGCTTTGTTCGGGCGATCGATATTGATGGCTCGGCCGGTTGTGACAATCCATGCAATCCATAACTCTGGGTGTCGCCGCCAGGATTGCCTCCTCACTCAGTGGGTTATCCTCATCCTGGTAGATCGTCACGCGGCCAGTCCCGTGATCGGTGACACGGATCCAGGGGATGTCCTGTCTGCGCTCATCCCGCGGGATATACTCGACCCGAAAGCCGATGTTCATGTGCCAGTGGATCCCCGCTGTTTGCCCGGTCTTGGGATCCCCGCCACCGGTCTTGATCAACATATTGATCGGCCAGGCGGTGTTCTCATCGTCGTACATGTAGTGGACGAACTGCCGTTGCTGTGCGCCATAGAATTTCTCGGGCCAGTGACACTTCTCGCAGGTCTCCTGCGCGGGTCGCAGGTTTTTGATGGGTGTGGGTATCGGACGCGGGTACTTGTTGAACGCCGTTGCGTAAACCTGGTACGCACCCGAGAGCTTGGACTTCGCGTACCAGCCGGCGCCCGTGCCGACGTGGCAAGACACGCACGCCACGCGGGCATGCGACGAGTTCTGATAGGCGACGTGTTCCGGCTTCATCACTTGGTGGCAGGTTTGGCCGCAAAAGGAAACCGACTCGGTGTGATGGAACCCCTGATAGGCTCCGACCGCGCTCAGCCCCCCGTAGATCAGCCCCCCGGCAATAAACACAGCGAAGGCATTACGGTGTTTGGGGTTATTGAGATCGATCAGCGGCCAGGTGGGCACAGCTATTTCGCCGTATTTCTTTATCCGCTTCCACTGCCTGATCATTCCGATCGGGACAAGCAGAAGCCCGACCAGGAGAAACGGTGGAAGGATCATGTACACGAAGATGCCAAGATACGGGTTCGTGGCGCCGTGGCCGCTCTGAGCCAAAAGGAAGAAAAGGATCGTCAGCGCGGTGATCAAAGCAATCGCCAGACCCGCCATGCTGGTCTTGTTGTAAACGAGTCTGGGGAATCCGCCTCTTACCATGGTCAGTGAAAGGGCTGGCGTTCTCCGTGCGCCGGGGCCCCATTCACGGCGACACTAGCAGACCAATCTTGTAGGATCAATGGTTATTAGCGGTTACAACCCATTTGCTGACTAAAATCAGCTTTTTCAGATCGTAATAGGGGGTTTTTGGGGCGCCCAGGGGTGGTATACTCGCCCAGGAGTGGTTTTCCAGTACCGAACACGGTGTCAACCAATGAGGTGGAAATTAATGAGGACACGGCGACGTTTAGCTAGCCTGCAGCGACCCGCCTTTTGGGCGTTTGGCGTCGCGGCTCTGTTGACCGCGGGTCTGGCCGCATCGCAGGAACAGACGACTGCATCCATGAGGGGGATCTTTGTGGCGCTTTCAACGGCTTACAGTTATAGCCTCGATCCGGACGCGTTCGCCGATCGCGAGAACCGTCAGCAGATCCTGGGCCTGCTCGAAGCACTGTCTGACAACGCGGAAGCGCTGGAGAGCCACGGTGGTGGTTTGGACCCGAGCTTCGACTACCTCAGAAGGTCCCTGGCAAGGGATGCGAACGACGCCCTCGATGGATTCAAGAAGGGCAACTACATGGGATCGAGGTTCGTGTTGAGCAAGATCACGGAGAACTGCGTGACGTGCCATACCCGTCTTCCCGCTGACCGGGAGTTCGACCTGGGAAAGGAATTCCTCGACAATGCGAACTTACAGGGCCTCCCCCCGGAAGCGCGCGTGAACCTCGAGATCGCGACCCGCCAGTTCGACGATGCGCTCAGTACCTACGAGGCTATGCTCGTCTCCAAGGATATGACGGCCGCGGATTTTGCTCGATTCAATGTTTTCGAAAACTACCTCAAGATCTGCATCGGCGCACTCAACGACACGAAGCGTCCTGCCGCCACGTTGAAAGATTTCGCCCGGCGTGACGACATGCCCAAAGATCTTATGCAGGCCGTCAACGGATGGCTCGATGCGTTGAGCCGGGTGGAGCTCAATGAGTCGAAAGGAGAGGCCCTCGCAGCAGGGCGATCCTCGATTGAAAGCGCCGCGGACGCGACCCGATCGAGATCGGACCGCTCGCAGCTCGTGGGTTTTATCGTAGGTATCACGCTGCTGCACCGATACCTCGATTCACGCCCGACCGATGACGTCGGTATCGCCGAGGCGTACTATCTCCTCGGTATCGCCGAGTCCTATGTCACCCGCTCCTACTGGATCTCGGAAACACCGTTCCTTCTCGAGAAGGCGATCCGTCAGGCGCCGAAATCGGACATCGCCAAACAGGCATACGCGTTTCTCGACCACTACATGCGCTCGGACTATTGGGTGACACCCGCCCGTCCTGTACCCGAGGAACTCCAAACCAACCTCGAAGAGCTCCGCAAGCTGATCGAGGAGTGAGAATGATGGAGCGCGCTGTTCAGCCAACTGCTTCATCGACCCGGCAACGAGCCCTGCGGACGCGACGTCTCGTGATCATGCTGGCCCTCGCAACGCTCGGGGGCTGCGGATCGGACCCCGCGGATTTGCGCCCGTTGGAAGCCGAAGAACTCCAAAGCCTGGTCACCCATCTCCGCCGGCACGGTCAGTCCCCGGACGAGTACATCCTCTCCAGGCTACAAAGCAACAAGGTCGTTTTTCTCGGCGAGATGCACCGCGTCCGCCACGATGTTCTCCTGGTCGACGCGCTGATCCCGAGGCTGGGGGATGCCGGCGTCTATGACCTGGGCAGCGAGTTCTTCTGCGTCGAGGACCAGCCCGCGATCGATGAGCTATTGATGGCACCGAGTTTCTCGGAGGCGATGGCGAAGGAGCTGCTTCGACACGGGACCGGGGGGACGTGGCCTTTTCGGGAATACCTCGATCTGCTCCGGACCGCGTGGCAGTACAACCAGCAGCGGCCATCCGGCCGACCGCCACTGCGAGTCATCGGCCTCATTCCCAGAATCGACTACGAAAAACTCAACGATGGTACCGAGGACGAACGGGCCGCCGAGCGACGGAAAGGTGGCAACTACGACCGGATCATGGCAGACGCCTTGCAGCGGGAGGTTCTGGCGAAGGGCCGCAAAGCACTCGTGCACTGCGGCATCAACCATGCCCACACGCGCTACGTGACGCGCCGTATCGAAAACGGCGAGGTTGTCGAATCATCGAGAAAACGATGCGGCAATTTGATTCACACGGCCGCTCCGGATTCCGTGATCACGATCTTTCTTCATGCGCCCTGGTATACATTCTCCGACGATGAAGAAATATTCTATCTGCCGTTCCGAGGTGCCATTGACCAGGCGTTCGCCGCATACGGCAAGCCGGTCGGCTTTGATATCCACGGGAGTCCGTTCGCGGGGCTCACCCACCCGGGGGCCCACTACGCCACGGGCTATCCTGAATTCACCGCTGCTGCGATCTACGACGGCTACGTTATCACCCGGGAGATCGATGAATACGAGGGCGTCACGGTCATCGACGATTGGGTGGACTCGCCGGCGACGTTCGACTACCTGCGACGCCAGCTACCCAACCGGCGATGGGCCGCTTCCCTCGAATCACCGGCGGAATACCTTCGCGGCGTCGGGAGAGACACCGAGCTGGACCGGATCTATGCCGGTGTCATAAAAAACTGGTCGGCGTTCGAGAATCGACACTCAGAATGAGTGCGGTTAGTTGGGCGGTTCGGCCGGCAGCTCCGAAAGTAACACCGGTTCTGTCGGGTTACTGGTATCGAAAATCAATAATCCGTCGAACGTCAGTGCGTAGAGAATCCGGCCCGTCCAGATGAAATCCTTCGTCGGACGGCTCGACCAGGCGTTGAGGCGGGTGGGCTGCCAGGGATCTGACACGTCGAGCAACTCGTAGCCGTTTTCACCCGTGCTCACGTAGAGGAGTGTGGCACCGACCGCCAGCCCATATGGTGTTTCCATGGGTTTTTCGCTCAGCACCCTCGGTCTGGAAGGGTCGTGAACGCTCACGCATAGAAGGACGTCCGGGGCCGCACCGCAGCGGCTGTCACCGCGGAGCGTCACGTAGGCCACATCGTCAAACACGACGACCGGATCGCACGCCCTAAAGTGCTCCACCCTGCCGATCTCATCCGGTGCCGCCGGATCGCTTCGGTCAAAGATGTACATGCCTCGCCTGCCCCCGACGAACAAGTAGTCCGCGGTCGGGTAGAGCGTCTCCACATCCCAGCCAATCGGTGTTTGTGAGATCTCCGTTGGGTCCGCTGGCTGTGAGATATCCATGGTCACCAGAGAGGGGTTGTCAATGTAGTACAGGTAATCATCGATGACGGCAAACGTGGCAAACGAACTGCCCGTGCCACCGCCGGCGGGCGCGTAGACGGCGTCCGGCTGAGTCGAGCACGCGCAGCCAAAGCCACCGGTTTGCATTACCACTTCGACTTCGTGGATATACACCGGGTCCCGCTTGATCGTTTTGACGACCTCGAACGTATCCGCATCGATCCGGATGGCGAGCAACGAGCCCCACTCGTTCGCGTACAGGATGTCGTCCTTGATCGCCGTCCCCCTATTGCCTTTCAGCGGGATCGTCATCTTCAGAACGGGCTCGACCGGATCCGCAACGTCGAAGACATGGACACCGGTGGCCCGGTCCGACACGAACAAGCGGTTGTTCTGTATGGTCATGTTGACGGGACTGATGAGTCCCTGTGGTGGCGCGGGATCGGGGTCACGCAGTCCGACGGTGAGGGTCGCAAAAACGGCGACCAGGATCACCCAGTTCCTTTGAGATCCGGTCATGATCTGCCTCCGTACTGTCAGACGCCTTGCAATGGCGCGAGTGGCACCGGGGTGGACCGGTTCCGGCGAGCGAATCGTGTCAGGGGCAATCAGCGATTTGTTGCGTGTCCGGTCACGGGCGGGGTACTCATAGTATGCGGGATTTCATGACGAATATCAATACTTGACCCGTCTGAACCCCAAAAATGATGCAAATGCATCATATCCTCAGAAACGGCCATGTCGTAAAATACCCCTGTGAGAGGTATTTCTGGGTGGTGATGCCTTACAGCATTGCCGGGTGTCTGCGCGGCCTGCGACACTGGGTCTTTCTTGGGTGGTTAGGTGCTTGTTGACGAGTGGGTCGCGCGACACCCGTTTCTTCTTTTTCCCCGCGGACTCATGCGGGGCTGTCCTCCTCAGCCGTCTACACGTGAGCCAGCATCTAGTGGTAGACAGTAGCGACCGGGATTGGACTGGGCTCGAGAGATACCGTTACCGAGAAATCAAAAAGGGCTCCCCACCGGGGAGCCCTCTATATTTGTGACATGAGCCGCTCAACCTAGTGGTTGTGCCCTTCGTGTCCGTCCGCCGTGGCGACGAGATACTTTTCCGGATCGGCCTTCAATGCGTCCGCACACTTCTGCGAACAGACTCCGTAGTCCTTGCCGTCGATCGTGACAATAATCGCGTTCTCGTCAATCGCCATGTTGCACACCGGGTCCGTGGCGACCTTCGGGTTCGAAAGCGACGCGACAACGTCACGAGTTTTTTGAACCGTCTTGCCATAGGTTGTTTGTTTCTCTGATGCGGTCTGTGCATCTGTATCCTCTTTCGAGCCGCACCCCACGGAAAAGCTCAGGATCAACACAAGAGCACATGCGGTGACGAGGCGACAGGTCAGATTGGTACGCTTAAACATACTTGTTACTCCTTTCACGAGGACGGGATTTTCGCGCAGACAACACGCCGGAGAGACCCTGGCGGCCGAGCCGCCGGACGCTCGATCGGCACGCTACCTGTATATCATACATTGTTGTGCTACGTTAAGGCGCAGGGCAGAAAACTTTCCACCCGATTGGCGCGAGACAACATAAGAGTATCACCCAAACTGCTCATATGACTTTTGATCGGCCTCATTGCGGGCCAGGCGCCGTTGCGCGCCGTTGCGTCTCCTCTTCAGTGCGCTGTAGAAGCAATCGACGTTTGCGTCGCGTCGAGGACATTTAGGGGCCGGTTCGAAAATGAATCATGAGCCCATCGTACTGCAAGTGATGCATGTCCATCATCATTCCCCTCTGTGACTGAATGCCGTCCTCTAGATAAACCATGTAATCGGTATGCGGCGAGAATCCGGTATCGGGACGAAACACGCACTCCGTCATATCCTCGTTCCAGTCGAACTCACCAGGGTGCTCGATGTCCCTCATCCACTCCATCATGTGATCCATATCGGCCATACCTCCACCGCCTCCCGGACCGTGGTGTTGGAGCGAGTCCATCCACTGCCACATCTCGTCTCCGCCGGAACAATAAAAATGCCCCATGACGGACATCGTATCCATAGGTAGGTTGAACGTCATGACGATCGCGCCCGACGTCGGCACGTCTGTTGCACCGTCCCGGGGAGATACGCTGACGACGCTGGGCTCTCCCTCGGTGATACCGGACACGGGATTATCCTCACTGCATCCCGAGAGCCAGGCGCCGAGCACAAAAAGACCGAGAGCCACCGTAGAAAACCCTATTCGAGTCATGTCTGTAACCTCCTCCTTTGTCGCATTACACAACTACCATCAAAATCTCCGAAACAAAAACGGCAAGTTCCGCTTGCCACCGTGGCTTATGTGCGATCTCACGATCGTATAAGGCAAGACCGATGCCACTGCTTGACGAGGCGGCGTAAGGCCAAGGCATGGAGTCGGGTACACGTTTCCACCGTCATCAGTGCTTTTCGGTGACCGTACACTATTCTCCAATATAGAAGAAACATGGGTAATAGTATGATGAGGAGCAGTGGCGTCCTGTCTGGCGGGCTATCGGAGATGGGCGCTAGGATTAGCGCGGCCGCACCTCTTCGATTTTGTACTTCTTCATCCGATAGAGAAGCACGTGACGCGGGACGTTGAGATACTTCGCTGCCTTCGTGCGGTTCCATCCGCACGTGTCGAGAGCCTCCCGTATGATTCTTTCCTCCGCTTCATGAAAGGTGAGATGTTCAGATGCCCCTTCGCTCGCAGACTCCGTCACCCCGACGGGAACCATACCGAAATCGTTTGGCAAATCGCGGACGGACAACACATCGGCCTTACGCAAAATCACCATCCGTTCGATCAGGTTTTCCAGCTCGCGAATGTTACCTGGCCAGGAGTATACGGAAAGGCGGTCTATGAGCTGTGGAGAAGCAGTGACCTTTGTCTTTGGGGCACACCGGCGGATGAATTCCTTTACAAGGGCAGGGATGTCCTCTTTTCGCTCGGCCAGAGTTGGGACTCTTATCGGAATGACATTAAGACGGTAGAACAGGTCCTCTCGAAACCTGCCCTGGGCGACGCGCCTGTGGAGATCGGCATTCGTCGCTCCAATGACCCGTACATCGATGGGTCTAATCTCCTCCGATCCCACCGGCTCGACCACCCGCTCCTGCAGGACGCGTAAGAGCTTTACCTGAAGTTCGACCGCCAATTCGCCGACCTCGTCCAGCAGGATTGTGCCGCCGTTGGCGAGTTCGAATTTGCCCTTTTTCTCCTTTATCGCGCCGGTGAACGCTCCCTTAACGTGGCCGAATAGCTCTGATTCAATGAGGTCGGAAGGTATCGCTCCGCAGTTGACGGCCACAAACGGCTGGTCCGCCCGCCCGCCCCTGGCGTGAATCGCGCGCGCCACAAGCTCTTTTCCGGTGCCCGACGGCCCGGCAAGCAGTACAGTAGCGTCGGTTGCGGCGATTTTGTCGACAGTCCTCATCATTTCCTTGAATGCCCTGGACACGCCGATAAATTTACCCGCTCGCTCACTTCGCTCAAGGCGTCCTCTCAGACGCTTGTTCTCCCTTTCGAGCTTTCGAAATGCCGTTGCTTTATCAATAGCTGCAAAGAGTTCGTCGTCCTCGAACGGCTTCGTGATGTAGTCAAAGGCACCGAGCTTGACTGCCTGAACCGCCTGTGAAATTGTCGCATGGGCGGTGATCAAGATGACCTTGAGATCCGGCTGGAGCTGCTTTGCGTGCTCGAGCAGTTCTATCCCGTCGACGCTGGGCATCTTGATATCGGATAGAAGAAGGTCCCACCGGTCTTCGCGAAGCCGATCAAGCGCACGACTGCCATCTTCAACTGCGGTGACATCGTGTCCGTTCTTTTTCAGCTTGAACTGGAGAACACGACGCAACGATCGATCATCGTCTGCCAGCAGAATCTTCATTACTACTCCCCAATTTTTGCATGCGGAAGATCGACGGTCACCGTCGTACCCCGACCCGCCTCGCTCCCAATCGCGATCTCGCCAGAGTGGCTGTCGACAATCTCTTTGACAACCGCGAGTCCTAAGCCCGTACCAGCCGATCTCGTTGTGAAGAAGGGCTCAAAAATGTGTTCCATGTCGGAGTCGTCGATCCCTGCACCCGTATCGGCGATCACGAGCCGGGCGCCATCGACACTTCGATTGATTAACGAGACTCGTATCGTATCGCCCGCTTGTGACGCCTGAATCGCGTTTAGCAGGAGGTTGAGGGCCATCTGATGTATTTTCTCTTTGTCACCGTCGACAACGATGCCTTGCTGCAAGTCGGTCTCGATCGACACCCCCTCCCGTTTTGCGTGAGCCTCGATCTGGCGTAGAGTTGCCCCCACCGTCCGGGTCAAATCGAGTCTTTCCAGCCTTGTTTCCTTGGCGCGGCCAAACTCGAGAAATTCGGCTATCGTCGTATCGATCCGTCTGACTTCGTTTTGCAGGATTTCCTTGAACTCCTCGCGGTCCGCACGGGTCGTGTCATCATCGGTCAATATATCGGCAGCGCCCTTGATGGATGCCAGAGGGTTTTTGATCTCATGGGCGACACCAGCGGCAAGTTGACCGACAAGCGAAAGTTTCTGTGAACGTTCCATCTGCAACTGTGCCTCTTGCTGTTTGCGCCGGGCTGTGAACTCGCGTTCAACCAATACCCCGATCAAAATGGCGATTGCGAAATAGAAAACGATTTCCGCCGCTTCGCTGGCAAGTTCGTGCGACCCGTCGACGGAGGTCAACACATACGGAAGGACCAAAACGGATATCACACCCGCGGTATACACCCCTCCACGGAGGCCAAACCAGGAGGCGGCGATCACAATGGGTATGTAACAGAGTCGGCCGTGAATGGCGTGTACCCAGTGCGCGTGCCCGAATAGTGGCTGCAGAAGCCAGCCGTAATGGACGGCTAAAGTAATTGCCGTGGCACCGGCGACTATGAGTAACTTGGCCCGTATGGATTCAGGCGTCCACAAAACGTAACCTCCGTGATCGTCGACACCCTCCGAGAAAGGCAACTAGCATGCCACAGGGGAGCCCGAGATGATCGGCCAGGCTAACTGTTTGTTAATACTCCATATAGCGGAATCCTCCCGCTGAACGCTTCCGCCGAGACCCATCAGATGGAGTATCTCTCTGTAGAATATTAGATGATTTTCTTCAGAAAACAAACAATATTCTTCGATTCAAGATTGTCGCGCAACAGCAATAATCGTTTAACCAATTGTTATCACGCGTGTTACATAACTTGGCACGACACTTGTAATAGGAACAGCAGTGCGTGGTGTCTCAGCTCGAGAAGGAGCCTCATGAACTGTGGTGTCTCAGCTCGAGAA